>CAZWOQ010000045.1:0-6482 GCA_964635585.1 uncultured Pseudomonadales bacterium
TAATTGATACTATCAATAACCGTTGGAGTGAAAAAACCTTTTGGCTGATTGAGTTCCAGGAGAAATGAGCGGGTGAAGTACCCTTCGGGTATTAGGCTTTCGCTCCGCTCGGCCGGCAGGAATCGTCGACCAATTCACAAAGCATCCATTCATTTTATAAAATTCTGTAAACAGAATTTTTCAAAATGAGCGGGTGAAGGGAATCGGACCCTCTTCTCAACCTTGGGAAGGTCGCATTCTACCGGTGAACTACACCCGCGTGAGTGTTGTGATTATAGCAAAATCTCTTTAAAAAATCTCGCAAAACATGCTTTCAATTCATTTGTAAAATATATCAAATTGTATTAAAATCGATCTATGGCTACAAACATCGGTTCAGAAAACTTGGAAAAATCTATAAACCCTTTAACTGAGAAATCTCTCACACGTCGTGACTTTCTCAAAAATTCTACCCTGGTGGCATTTGCTAGCCTACTAGCACTCACTGGTTGCGAAACTCGCACCCCAGAGGCTATTGCCAAAGAAGAATCCGAACGTGCCATTGCCCAAGAGCTTTTAGATCAGCTCCGTGATTACAGTCAGAATATTGATCAAAAGGAACTTTTCAAAAAGTATGGTCTACTTGATCTTGAGCAGATTTATAAATACCTGATCGAAGCCTCAGTCGATGACTGGAAAACCTGGCTCAAAAATGCCTTTTTACAAACCGGAGACACTGAGACCACCGCAGAATATCATACTCGCAAAATCATGGATAAAATCCAAACAACTCTCGATTGGTTCATTGAAAATATGAAGCCTGTTCTTGGCCGTCAACAAATGAGCGATATTATTCGCTCAAAAAGAGACGATGAAAGTGAAATAATTGACAATATCATTTTCATCAAAGAACTCAATGATGAACTCAGTGTCCATTTTCTTGGAGACGAAGTAACTGCTTTCCGAGGAGTTGAACTCTGGAAAAACGCTGATGGACAAAGCATCCAAGTATTAAAATTTAGTGATTGGAGTGATCATCCTAATCTAGCTATTTCTGCTGCGCCGGGCATGCTTCCTCAAAACTTCGGCAGGATGGATCAAGAAAATATTGTCAAGAATCGTTTGAGCGCTGCTGGCTACGTACCCGTAATTTACGGAGAGCAACAACCTCGAGTCGATCTCAATGAGAATGAAGTTGACCGAGAAGGCTATTTTCTCGAAGCACCAGGCGGGGGACTGACTGCTGCGCTCCGAGCTTTTGATGCTGTTTATTATGATCAAGAGGGAAAACCTCAAGCAATCATGGATCCCTTGGGCAATATCCTTACGGATCAAGCAACCGCCGAACGAGTTTTTGGTAAATCAGGAGAAAACACCGCTGTTTTCAATGAACTCGTTGCTTACCTTGGGAACCTTAATAGTGTTAACGTCCGCCATGGTTTTCTGCTCACTCGAGATCCTCATTTGGACGAAAAGCAGTTCCTTGGCGATTCAGAAACTGTTCCTCTAGAACTCATTATTGCCGGTACTCATGGACTTATAAATCAAGAAATTACTGAGAATACCAAAACCCAAATTGCCAATGCCATTACCGTTTTAGAAAAACGCTTCCCCGGAATTACTGAGGGAGTTCGCTTTGGTGTCAATACAATTATTCCAAATTTCTTGGCGGAAACTCTTTATACGGGAACCAAAATCTATGCTGATGGCGGCACTGGTGACGATATTGTCATCCGACCCATCATTGAACTCAGCGAAATTATCAAAGCCTTAGCTCCAGACCTGATTGTCCCCAAGGTATATCTTGGTATCAGAACAGAGCATTCTCTGCCAATTGCCAATAAAAATATTCCTGAGGGAATCTCTCTTTTGGATAAAGACAGCATGGCGCTCATTCTTCCAAAACTTATGTCGAGTCAGCCTCAGGATCTCTACATTCCTTAAAGAAAAGCAAAAACTTTTGCAGTAGAAATGCTACAATGAATCCATGATCGCTGAAAACACTGCGCCAGTCGCTCCTGTTTCCCTTATTGAGCTGCCTGACCGCGACAGTATTAATAGTGAAACCAGCTTAAATAGCTTCTCAACAAAAATTCTTGGCGAGTGGCTGGATAATTATCGACAATACCCAAATACGAAAAATCCAAATAATTGGCCAGACGAAAAATTCCATGAGCTTTGGCAAAAAGTTGCCAAATTTTATATCCAACGTTGCGAAGCAGAGGAGACGATCAAACCAAGTCTGATTCAACCAGGAATAGACTTGACCCAACTCTCACCCGACGAAATTCAGGATTGGCTCGAAAAATATCGCTGTTTGGAAGGTTTACCTGAATATTATAAACTTTGGCATAAAACCAACGCCTACGTCTCAAGAATTGGCATAAGAACCGCTTTTCAAGGATATTAAATTTTTATGCCAGAAGAACTCCCAGAAATCAGTAAAAGAACTTCGTTTTCCTTAAACATCGTCAGAATCTTTGCCATGATCGGCGTGGTGAATTTGCATACCATCTTAGTTTTTGTTCAAAGACCTGACATGTTTCATAGTCAACTTTGGTTGCCATTGGAAACATTTCTAACTTTTTCCATGCCGGCCGTATCACTTTTTTTTATTCTCAGTGGCTATCTGACAATCAATAAAAAGCGTGACATTCGAGAAAACCTCCAAAAAACCTGCTGGCGAATCTTTTTCCCACTCTTTATTTTTATTCTGCTCAATGCAACGGTAGATTGGTTTGGTCTCTATCGTGGTCTGCAACCATTGCCTTACACGATGTATCAATCTTTTCTAAAAGTAATGAGCAGTGATCTTTGGTTTATGGTGGTACTCGGTGGTTTTTATCTTTTCCAACCACTTTGGTATCTCTTAGCAGAAAAGAAAGCTGTCTTTCAATACAGCATTCTGACGCTCGGCATTGGAAGCATCGTTTTGCATTTCTTCAATAATCTTGCTGGCAGTAACATTAGTCATGCCTCGTTAACAATGGTCTCGAGTTACCTCGCTTTATTTCTCTTTGGTGGCTATGTCCGGCAGAAAGAAGTGAAAATCTCACTAAGATCACTTCTTCTACTCAGCATTGCTTTCGTACTCCTCAAAGTACTGACTGATTACTGCAGCATTCAAGTTAGTTATTTTGCTAACGAGACAGCTCCTTACCTAAGAACCTTAAACGCTTTGTTGGGAACAATTGTTTCAGCAACTTGGCATCTCTTCATGGGAGTAATACTTTGGGAACTCCTGATGAGGATACCTTGGCTAAAAGCAGTCCAAAATTTCAAAAATTCTGCAAAAATTGTCGAAAGAATTGGAAAAATTGCTCAATTGTCACTCGGAGTTTATCTCATTCACCCGCTGCTCATCAGTTTACGAAGTTGGGTCTTTGGTTTTGAATATGATTTCAGTGGCCTGAACGTCTACCAATACATTTTTGTCAGTTGGACAAGTATTTTTCTCCTATCACTGGGTTTGAGTTTGCTGATCTCGAAAATTCCAGGATTAAAAAGAATCATCGGGATTTCGGGGAAGTAAAAAAACGCCCAACGGCGTTTCTGAAATGAGCTTCTTGCGACCTCGACGGGAGTCGAACCCGTGATCTTCTCCGTGACAGGGAGACATGTTAACCACTACACCACGAGGCCATTTTAAGAAGTAAGCTGCTATTATACGAAAAAAGCCAAGATTTGCAAAGTTGAAATTCTCAAACCAGACATCCTTAGCCAACAATTTCCCATCACAGAAAAAATCATGTATAATGGCAAAAAAGAGTAAAGGAAACCTATGATTGTTCTTCTTGTAGTCCTCGCCATAATCGCCGTCTATGTGATCGGCGTTTACAATGGGTTACAAACCCTGAAAACCCAAATTGTTGCTAGTATTCAGGAAATCGGCAATCAACTGAAACGTCAGGCGAACTTAATTCCGAATCTTGAAACTGCAGTTAAAGGCCAACTCAAGCACGAAAAAGAAATTTACGCCATGTTGACCGAGGCAAGAAAATCCGTCACCGCTGCCGATAAATCTGGTAACGTCAAAGACATCGATAAAGCCATTGATAGCATCCAAACCTTAATTCCTCAAATCCAAGTGGTTTTGGAATCAAATCCTCAGCTCAAAGCTGACGCAGTAATTACAAAGTTCATGGACGAATTGACGGATACAGCTGATAAATTAAGCTATGCTCGTCGTAGTGTTATTGATCTTTCTCAGAACTATAACCAAAAACTCGTTACTTTCCCTTCGAATCTGATTGCCAAACTTTTTGGCTTTAAGGAAGAAGCCGGCATTGCAACTCCACGCAGTGGCAGCCATGTTTCCGTCAGTGAACAAGAGATGAAGAACCCAGAAGTGAAGTTGTAGAACTTTTTCAAATAGTGTTTTGTTGGCCTGGGCGAAGCCCAGGCCATTTTTTTGCTTCCCAGTAAAAAACCGAATAATCTTCCCAGCTCTGCTACAATAGAATTATGACGCATTATCAACTCGTTGAATCCAACAAGATTCGTTCATTTTTTGTGGTTTTCTTTTTTGTCCTTTTTATTACCGCAGCCAGTTATGTGATGGCTCGAGGCTTTGATTATCCACTTTCCTTCGTTGGCTGGGCCTTTGTTTTTTCTGGATTAACCTCATTAGCCAGCTATTTTTATTCTGACAAAATGATTCTGGGCATTTCGAATGCCCGACCAGCATCTCGAAAAGAATTCTTTGATTTTTACACCGTGACCGAAAACCTTTGTAACAGTCAAAGAATGCCCCTTCCAAAACTCTATGTCATTGAAGACTCTGCCATGAATGCTTTTGCCACCGGCCGTAATCCTGAACACGCAGTCATCTGCGCTACCACTGGTTTACTAGCGCGTTTAAACCGCGCTGAACTTGAAGGCGTTATTGCCCATGAACTGGGACATGTGAAAAACTATGATATTTTGTTAATGTCGCTCGTTTCCATTTTAGTTGGTTTCCTCGCCTTAATTACCGATTGGATGCTTCGCTATTCGGCTTTTGGTGGCCGTCGCCGAAGTAACAATAACAATGATCGGAGTCAAATTGACGCAATCATTACACTGTTGGCAATTCTCTTGGCAGTTCTTTCACCAATTATTGCCCAACTCATTCAACTTGCTATTTCTCGCCGCAGAGAATTCTTGGCTGATGCTACCAGCGCCAGCATCACCAAAAACCCTGAAGGCCTCGCTCGTGCTTTAGAGAAAATTTCCGCTGACACTGAACCACTTGAAGCCGCCAATAAAGCCACCGCTCATCTTTATATTAGTGATCCCCTGAAAAATACAAAGGGCGGGATCCAAGCTTTTGCCAAACTTTTTCAGACACACCCGCCAGTAGAGGAGAGAATTCAAGCATTGCGCGCTTTGACTTGAGCAAACAAGCAAACTCTCCTTCCATAAAAAATTTTTTCTGTTAAACTATGCTTCTAGTGAATTGCTGCCCAAGGTCTTTTCATGGCAAAAAATACAGTCTCATCCTCACTAGTAAAACATATTTCCGATTTGGCCAATATTCCTATTACCGACAAAGAATCGGAAGTTTTGGCTTCCGCTTTCGAGGAAACCCTTGATGTTGTTGATCAGCTGAAAAAAGCTGATGTTTCTGGTGTCGAGACAACCCATCAGATTACGAATTTCAAAAATCGTGATCGAGAAGACCTCGTTGACCATTCTCGTGAATTTACTCAAGAAGAAGCTTTGGCAAATGCGCCACATCAATATCAAGGTTATTTTGTAGTACCCCAAGTACTGCAAAACAAAGATTCCTAGAAGTGGCTTTTCAAAATCATCGATTTTTTACATAAAGCCACAATGGCTCAGTATTTATATAATAACCAAGAAGAAATCAAAAAAATAAAAGGAAATCATGCTCAACACACTCACTCTCAAGCAGGCAATTGATGCACTCGACAAAGATGAAATCACTCTCGAAGAAATCTACCAAGACATCGAGCAAGCCGTCAGTGAGAAGCAAGCTGAGCTGAATATTTATCTCACTCTGAATGAAGATGCCAAAAAACAGGCTCTCGCAGCCCGGGAACTGCCTTTACGTGGCTTACCTATTGCGGTCAAAGATAACTTTTGTACCAAAGGCTTGCGTACCACCGCTTCTTCCAAAGTCCTGGATAACTTTATTCCTCCCTACGAATCTACGGTCACCTCACGCATGCAAGAAAATGGTGGCATCATTTACGGTAAAGTAAATATGGACGCTTGGGCCCATGGCTCTTCCACTGAAACGAGTGATTATGGCGCCACCCACAACCCCCGTAATCCGGCCCACCTTCCCGGTGGTTCTTCCGGTGGCAGCGCCGCCGCTGTTGCTGCAGATTTTTGTCTGGCGGCGCTGGGCAGTGAAACCGCCGGCTCCATCCGCCAACCTTCTGCTTGGTGCGGCACAGTTGGTCTGAAGCCAAGTTATGGTCGGGTGAGCCGTTTTGGCGTACTTGCCATGGCCTCCTCAACCGATAGCCCCGGACCAATTGCCAAAACCGTCGAAG
>CAZWOQ010000046.1:0-6441 GCA_964635585.1 uncultured Pseudomonadales bacterium
TGATTGCTTTAGACGACTTTACTCCACCCGATGCAGATGAGGCGCGGATCGAGCAAAGTGTTAAAAGAACTCTTGCTTGGGCCACCCGAGCGAAAACAGCTTTTGAAAATGAATTAGCCAAACAGCAACTTTCCATCGCTGACAAAGCACATCGACCTTGGCTTCTCGCACCTATTCAAGGCCATAGAAACAGTTATTGGCGCAAATATTGTGCCGATGCCCTTTTAGAAATTGGTTTTGATATGTATGGCCTCGGCGGCTGGCCTTTCGATCAAAATGGCCAATTTGACTACGAATACTGTCGGTTCAATGCTTCTCTTACTCCCGACGAATTTCCCCGTTTTGCCCTCGGTGTTGGAACCCCCGAAAACATGATTCGTCTCTATGCTCAGGGCTATGATTTCTTTGACTGTGTTCTGCCAACGCGAGACGCCCGACATCAGCGGCTCTACTGTTTTGCTCAAGATCCAGAAAATATAACTGCAGAAAAGCTCGCAGAACTTTGGCATGAGAATCGCCTCGCCGAATTATTCCAATACCGTTATATCAATCGAGGGAGTTATCGTGATGACTTCGCTGCCGTCGATCCCTATTGTGATTGCCCAATTTGCCAAAAAACCTCAGGCCATCCCCCAGTGAGTCGCGCCTATTTACAGCATCTTTTTCAAATAAAAGAAAATGCCGCTTTTCGTTTCGCTACGCTTCACAACCTCCGCCACTTCAGCCGAGTAATGGAACTTTTACGCGAAAAAGGCGAATTCCTTCGTGCTGCATCCTAAAAACATGGCAACAATTTAATCGAGAAGACCTTTTTCCCGGAGTACCTGACGTAGCTCGGCCAACTCATCCTCTATCACTTTGAGCCGTATTTGCAATTCACTTTCTTGCTTCATTCCTTCTTCAGTGAAAAATGCCACCGGTTTTTTAGTCACCTGACTTATTCGCTGCAAGACGTCAAAAGAAGGCAGCGCTCGACATTGCTCATACGCACTAATACTTTTGTCGGAAATTCGCAGACGTTTTCCCAACTCTTTTTGAGAAAGCCCAGCCGCAAGACGAGCCTGTTTCAAACGCCGAGAAAGAAAATTTGATTTTTTTACCATAGATTTTTATTTGGCTCTCCTATAAAGATGAATGTAGTTTTCTTGTCTTGTTCTCTAATTATACTCGATTTTGGATGCAAAAAACACAAGGCATACTTGAGGAAAAGGGCCAAGCAATCAAGCCTCGCGAAAAGCTTCTTGCTTTTGGCATCAATTCGCTCCGCGAAGAAGAACTTCTGGCACTTCTGTTGGGTTCTGGCCAAAAACGGCACTCTGTTTTTCAAATTGCTGCTGCGGTATCTCAGCTCTTACAAGAATTTCCAGAAACTGGGAATTCTCGACAATTTCGTCAACAACAGAAGCTGCTTCTCAAAGAATTATTGGCGGTCAAAGGGGTGGGTTTGGTGGCGGCGGCCCGGCTGCTGGCAAGTTTGGAATTGGGCCGCCGCCACCACAAACAAACAATTCAAAAACTCGATTCACCAGCCAAAGTTTTTCCTTTTTGCACAGAAATCGCTGACAAAAATCGCGAGTATTGTCTTGCTCTCTATTTAAATAGCCAAGATGAGTTCATCGATAAACAAATCCTTGCCATTGGCGGACTGAATTTTACTTTTTTGGAATTACGACACCTTTTTGAAATCGCTTTTCAACTTGAAGCGACTAGTGTAATCCTGGCACACAATCATCCCTCTGGTCAGCTCCATCCTTCAACAGAAGATCGTATTCTTACTGAAAAAATGATCCAAATTTGTCATTGGATGGGCCTGCATTTTCTCGATCATCTTGTCGTCAGTAAACAGCACTACTATTCTTTTCGTCAGCAACAGCCCGAACTTTTTCAAGACTAAACTCTTCTAAAAAATCTTGTTTATTCGACTTTGCCCTTTTTCGTCAATGACTTGGTACCCTGCGTTTTCCAATTCCTGACGAAGACGATCAGCCCTAACAAAATCATGATTTTTTCGGGCAAGTTCCCGTTCTTGATAACGTTCTTGAATGTCTTTTGGTAAATCAGATATTTCAATACTTTGCTCAACACTGCTCAAAAATCCTGGTTCAACAATCTTTTTTTCTTTTGCCAGAGCCAACTCTTGAATAAACTGTTCTTGAGTCAAAGCAGCAAGATTCAAACCGAGAACTTGATCAAATTCCAACAATAAGCGGTATTGCAAGTCCGTATCCAAATCACTTCTCAGTAAATCCCAAAGTACGCTGAGTGCTTCCGGCGTAGCTAAATCCTTTTCCATTTTTTCGAAAAAGCGTTCTCGCCAAGCTATGGCATCAGGAAAATCTTGCAAACGAACTTGGAAATCGCGCTTTCTTCCTTGAATATGCAAAAAAGCAGATTCCAAACGCAATAACATTTTCGTTGCTGCTCCCAAACTCTCAAAAGTGAAATTCTGTTCGCTCCGATAATGGCTGGTTAAAAAAAGCAAACGTAAAGCTCGCGGTAAATAGCCCTTTTCCAACAAGTCATCAATTGTATAAAAATTCTGGAGAGACTTGCTCATCTTCTCACCATCAACTAATAAGAAATTATGGTGCACCCAAAATTGCGAAAAAGGCACTTTTCCGGTATAAGCTTCTGACTGAGCAATTTCATCGGTGTGGTGAACCGGAATATGATCAATACCACCCGTGTGAATATCGAGCTGCGGTCCGAGGTGTTCAATACTCATAGCGCTACACTCAACATGCCAACCTGGAAAGCTACGCTCTGACCAAGGACTTGGCCAAACCATTTGACGATTTTCACCTGGTCTTTCAAATTTCCACAACGCAAAATCACTGGCGTTTCGTTTCCCTTCGACTTTTGCAACGCGCGCCCCTTCTTTTTGTTTTTGAGGATCAAAACCTGCTAATTTGCCATAATCTGCTAATTTGCTTGTATCAAAATAGACCCCATCATTAGGAATAATGTAGGTATAGCCCTTCTTTTCTAGACCCTCCACCAAAGCTAATTGACTTTGAATGTGATCAGTCGCTCGGCAACTTAAGGTTGGGCGAAGATTGCCCATCAAGTCCATACTGCGGAAAAAATAGGCTTCAAACTTTTTCGCGAGATCCCAAGCAGTCTGTCCATACTTTCGGGCTCCTTTTTCCATTTTGTCTTCACCCTCGTCTTCATCAGAAACAAGATGCCCAACATCAGTGATGTTTTGAACGTGTTTCACTTGATACCCAGCATGACGTAAAGTACGAATGAGAATATCATCCATTGTGTATTTGCGCAGATGACCAATATGCGTAAAATCATAAACCGTGGGACCACAGGCATAGAGCTTGACCACTGGAGCTGGGGAATCGCCAGGGACGCGACCATCAAGCGTGTGAAAAGTTTCAACCTTGCGGCTGAGGGTGTTATAGAGTTGCATATGCCCTCCTCAATTGAGTTCCACCTGAGAAATACTGCTGTTATTCTAGCAGATCTCCTGAAAACTGCGTCCACAATTTCTCTGAAAACTTAACCAGCAGAATTGATATTCCCTTGATCCAAATGCCGGCTATTCTGAATTGTGGTAGAAGCCTTTTGGTGAGCGTTCATTCCCTGAAAGCCCTTCTGAACTGACTTCGGCACTTCAAAACTTTCCTCCTCTTGAGCTGCCAAAGCCTTTTGTCGTTCTTCCTCTTCTTTCTCTGCTTGTTGCTGCTTGCGAATTCGCTCCTCAAATTGGCGCTGCGCTTCGGCTTGATCCTCTTGGGTTAATCCAGCAAA
Organism: uncultured Pseudomonadales bacterium; assembly: GCA_964635585.1. Taxonomy (GTDB): domain Bacteria; phylum Patescibacteriota; class Microgenomatia; order UBA1400; family PJMF01; genus UBA1364. Next base: position 3,763 of record CAZWOQ010000046.1, read on the forward strand.
ATTTTGGGCAACCCGCTGTTTTTTCGCCTTTTCTTCTGGCGTATCTTCCGCCTTAATTCCAAGAATACTCTGCATATCAAAAAGCGTTTTCAATTCAGAGCCCACATCCGCCACGGGTCGCTTAAAAAGCTCTTCCGTAAGACTCCCTACTGGCCGAGCTTGTTGCTGCGTCTGGGTTGAAACGGGTTGAACGGCGGCGGCGGCATTCTGGACAGTCTGCTGCTGCGCCGCCGCCTGCAAAGCTTGCGCATCTGCATCCTTCTCAGAAAATTCATCCTGAAAAGCCATGCGCATGCCACCGGAAGGTCGAACTTGCTGTTTCATATTACGGAGCTATTTTTTTATAGCCCGCATTTAGCATAACAGATTTCGCTTCGCGAGAACAAGTCTAGGCAAAACTTACCCCAGAGCCATGGCTCCGCTGATGGTCGAGGCGTTTTTCTTTATTTTTACGAAGTTTCCGCAAGACGGCTCGAGTCGCATCCACTGCGGCATCGTAGAAATCGTAACCACTAATTTCCACCCAAATATTTTTCCCTGGAATTTCGACTTTGTATTTGATACTCACTCGTTTATCAGTACCTTTGGCCGCGCCTTTTTCAAGATAAACTTCAACTTTACTCACTTTCAAACCTTGCAGTTTTTTGAGCTTCCCGGCTTGGCGTTCAATAAATTCGCGCAATGCGCGTGTCACTTTGAGATCTTTGGCTTGAACAATCACATTCATATTTTCCTTTCTCTGGCTTTCGCCAACATATACTACCAATGCTTTTGCCTACTTTTTCCAAAAAAACCGACTCTCAGAAACTCTCGTTCCTTCATCGGCTCCCATGATACAGTAGGTATCTCATTAACGGTTCATTATGGAAAATTTTATGAATTTTGTCAAGTAGAAGAACAGCAGTTTTTCATTGATAAATCAACTTTTTCTTCGAAAAATTCTCACCAGAGAAAGCCCTCTCAGATTCCCCTAAAGCTGTCGCCTCCCTTCAAGAGCTCTCGCTAAAGTGACACCATCGGCATATTCAATATCTGCACCAATTGGCAATCCATGGCCAATTCGAGTGATGCGAATACTTTCTTTATTTGGTAACGCGGAGTGACGAATCATTTCAGCAATATAGAGTGCGGTAGCCTCACCCTCCATGGTCGGATTCGTCGCCAATAAGAGTTCTTCTACCCCCGCCAAACGTTTCAAAATGTCTCGTAAATAGAGTTGTTCTGGCCCAATGTTATTCAGCGGAGCAATTGCTCCATGAAGTACATGGTACAAACCGTGGTACTGCTCACTGCGTTCGAGAGCCAAAAGATCAAGTGGTTGCTCAACTACACAGAGTTGCTGGCGATCTCGATTGGGGTCGCTACAAATCTCGCAGGGATCATGTTCGGCTACGTTGTGGCATTGCTGACACATGACAGTATCCCGTTTTAGCGCCAGAAGTTTTTCTGAAAAATCCTCAAGTTCGTGATTCGGGTTATGTAAGAGATAAAAGACTAAACGCTGAGCCGATTTCGGACCAACACCTGGAAGTCTCTCAAATTTTTCAATTAATTGTCGTACCGCTTTTGGGAGCTTTTGCATAACCTCACTCTTCTACGTATTCTAAATCTTCATCGGGCAAATGATCCTGCCAAGCTAAAAGTTCTCGTCCTTGGATCTTTTTTGTCACTTCTTGCCAAATAGCGTCATCTACTTTTTCCAATGGTTGGCTCGCATCAATAACAACCCAACGAGAATCTTTCCCATGTTTCTTTTGATCCTCACTGGCTAATTGCAAATACGCATCGCGAACTTTTTGGTGAAATGCAGTTGCTTCCATTTCCAGTCGATTCCCTCCGCCCGCCTCTTCTCGTCTTTTTAAACCAATTTCGACTGGTAAATCAAGCAATAGTGTCAAATCTGGGTAGGTTTTTTTTGTTGAAATATCATTAAGTTGTTCAACCAAATCAATCCCGAAATTTCGAGCAATCCCTTGATATACAACGCTACTATCACGAGAACGATCCATAATCACAATCTTGCCCAAAGCTAACGATGGCAAAACAATTTCTCGATAGATCTGCGCTCTCGCTGCCTGAAACAATAACACTTCTGTCGTGAACGCCATGCCCACATTTTTATTGGATAAGACCACTTCTCGAATCTGTTCGCTAATACTCGTTCCGCCTGGCTCACGCAGTACAACCACATCTCGACCTGTTTGCACAAATCGTTCTTTGAGTCGAATTATCTGCGTGGTTTTGCCACCGCCCTCACCTCCTTCAAGAGTAATCAAAATACCGGCTCGTTTTTTGACCATATGTGTTTTTCCTTATCGACCCATTTTTCCACAGTTCTCAACTCTTAGCAAGCAAAGAGAGAGAAAATTCTTGTTCTGGATCGAGGAAGAGTTGATTTAGAGCATGTTCTTCCCGAGAATCTAAATGCAGCGGAACGCCACCGGCAAGGAGGAGATTGAGAATTAACCCATTCGTTGGCTGAGGATTTGCAGTATTCTTCATCTCTTCCTCCAATTCACCTCGAAGTTGAAATAACCATTCCTTGTCTTCAAGACGTTTTTTTATTCTAGCGAGTGCTTCTTCAGAATTTCGCCAGTCAAGCAAATCTTCTTGAAATTGGGCTGCTAACCAAGGGGGTAAACTTACTTCCATATGCGCGTGAGCTCTTGCTGCATTGCG
>CAZWOQ010000047.1:0-6057 GCA_964635585.1 uncultured Pseudomonadales bacterium
AAAGGGTTACGAAGGTGTGTTCTCGCTCTACGTATTCCCCAGCTGGCCGCCATTATTGGCTCCCTTTTCACCACTTCTGCTATTCCAACTTGGTATGTCACTCTCCAAAAACCAAGTTTTACTCCGCCAAATTGGCTTTTTGCCCCGGCCTGGACTACTTGGTTTTTGATGATGGGGGTTGCTTTATATCGCATCTGGACCAGTAAGGCAAAGGCTCCAGAAAAACAGCGGGCAGAAAAACTTTTTTATCTTCAACTTGTCCTGAATGCGTTCTGGTCGATTCTTTTCTTTGGGTTACAAGCTCCGACTTTGGCTTTTGCTGAAATCATTTTGCTCTGGGGGCTTATTCTCATTACCTTGATTCGTTTTTGGCAAATTGACCGTTGGGCGGGCATGCTCTTAATTCCCTATCTTGCCTGGGTGAGTTTTGCGGCCAGTCTTAATTTTGCCGTTGCCCTCTTAAACTAAGCGAAAACGCTCAAAAAGCCTCTTATTTTTCACGTGAAAAATAAGCTCTACAAGATTTTATTGGCAATTCGGCTTGCTTTTTCTCGAGATATAGACTATGATCTATCTGTTTTATGTCAAGAAAAAAAGCAGAAATGAATTGCAAGCATTGCGTCCAACAACTCGGAGTGGAATCAAAGTTGGAAATCTATCATTATCTTCAAGTTTCTGGTGCCCAGCCAGTCAATGAGATTGTTGAGCATTTGCATTTGAAACAACCAACGGTTTCTTACCACTTGCGCCACATGGAAAAAACTGGACTTTTGCAGGCGCAACGTCAAGGTCGACAAATTCTTTACTCGGTAACGCAACAATGCCGAAAATATCATCAACCTTGCCCACTGGTCCAATTACCACTGTAAATCTGGTCCTTGGGAATTAAAGGAATCTATGCACACGATGTTGAAAATCAAGCATCTTCAGGTAGCTATTGCAGAAAAGCAGATTCTTTCCGATATTTCTCTGGAAATTTTTCCCGGAGAAAGCCACGTGCTGATGGGGAAAAATGGCGCTGGAAAAAGCACTTTAGCGCAATCAATTATGGGCAACCCTTTGTATTCAGTAACTGCCGAGGAGTTTTCTTTTGCTGGCCAAGATTTACGAGAACTGGATGCAAGTCAACGCGCGCAATTGGGTATTTTTCTTTCCTTCCAGCAAGCACTTGAAATTCCGGGTTTGAAACTCAACAGCTACTTGCGTATGCTTTACAACAAAAGCCATAGCAAAGCTCTTTCACCAGTTGCTTTCCGCAAATTCGCGGCGGAAAAACTTGCTCTCCTAGAAATGCCCACTGATTTTTTGAGTCGGTCGCTCAATGATGGTTTTTCCGGTGGAGAAAAGAAAAAAACAGAAATTTTACAGATGCTCATCTTAGAACCAAAATTGATGATTCTTGACGAGATTGACAGCGGCCTCGACATCAACGCGATTAAACTCGTTGCCAAAGCCATTCAGTCGCTGCAAAAACAAGGTAGTAGTCTACTGATGATTACCCATTACGAAAGAATTTTACAAAATTTATCAGTCGACCGGGTTCATTTGCTGCAAGCCGGACAAATTCTTCAAAGCGGAGATCGAAAATTGGCCGAAAGTATTGAAAATCAGGGTTTTCAAAACTAAGCATGTCAGACAGCCTTCCTGCAACCCTTCCAAACTTACAGGAAAACTACCAAGAGCAGTTTGGTTTTCACATGCCAAAAAAAGCCCTCTTTGAAACCGAAAAAGGTCTTCATCAGGGGATCGTCCAGCATATTTCCCAAAGCAAAAATGAAGCCGATTGGATGCTGGCTTTTCGACTCAAGGCCTTACAAATATACGAAAAATTAAAAATGCCCAGTTGGGGACCAGATCTCAGCCAAATCCCCTTTGACAATCTGAATTACTACGTCCGCTCGACAAAACAAGCAGAAAAACGCTGGGAAGATGTGCCCAATGAAGTCAAACAAACTTTTGACCGTTTGGGTATCCCCGAGGCGGAACGCGCCTATTTAGCAGGCGTTGAAGCCCAATATGACTCCGAAGTCGCCTATTCATCGCTCCGAGCCGAACTCGAAGATGAGGGTGTTATCTTTCTTTCTACCGATGCTGCTTTGCAAAAATATCCCGAACTTTTCCGCGAATATTTCTCGACGGTTGTCAGTCCGGCTGATAATAAATTTGCCGCCCTCAATTCAGCAGTTTGGTCAGGTGGTTCTTTCGTCTACATTCCCAAAAATGTGAAAGTTAAAAAGCCTCTCCAAGCTTACTTCCGTATTAATGCTGCCACGATGGGGCAATTTGAAAGAACACTCATTATCGCCGATGAAGGCAGTGAAGCTCAGTATGTTGAGGGCTGTACCGCTCCAATTTACTCAGCCGATTCGCTGCACGCCGCGGTGGTTGAGGTCATTGTGAAAAAAGGCGCTCGTTTTCGCTATACTACCATTCAGAATTGGTCAAATAATGTGTACAACCTCGTTACCAAACGTGCTCATGTTTATGAAGATGGCGTTATGGAATGGATTGATGGTAATTTGGGCGCCAAAGTCACGATGAAATATCCTTCCTGCTATCTGCTTGGCAAAAATGCCTATGGCGAGATGCTTTCCATCGCTTACGCTGCGGCTGGCCAAGAGCAAGATGCCGGAGCGAAAATGCTGCACCTCGCTTCCAATACTTCTTCAAAAATTATTTCTAAATCAGTGAGCCATTCTGGTGGCATTACTAGTTATCGAGGCCTTGTTTCTATCAAAGATGATGCCAAGGATTGTAAAGCCAAAGTTGAATGTGATGCCTTGATTCTTGATGAACATTCGAAAAGCAACACCTACCCAAAAATGGACATTCGAAATGCGGATGCACGAGTTGAACACGAAGCAACGGTCAGTAAAATTGAAGAAGAAAAACTTTTTTATCTGATGAGCCGTGGTCTGAGTGAAACCGAAGCAATGACTCTGATTGTTGCTGGCTTCATTGAACCCATCGTCAAAGAATTGCCTATGGAATACGCCGTTGAGCTCAATCGTTTGATTGAGTTGGAAATGGAAGGAAGTGTTGGCTGATGCAAACAATTTTTCTTCAACCCCAAGCCGAAATATTTTTGGAACCAAGCGTTGACAGCAGCTACGTCATACTGCCCAAAGACTCGGTTCATATCCAGATGCGTTTCAAAAAACCAGGAGTAAAATGCCAGCTAATTGCCCTCGCCAGCCTTTTTTCACGTGAAAAAATAGAATTCACTACAGAAAGCCTCCACGAAACGGAAAACACTCAGTGTTTCACCAAGGTTGCCGCTGCCCTTGCCAACGAGAGTCAGTTCAGCTACAAAGGCCTGATTCGGATTGAAGAAAAAGCTGTGGATACCGCTTCTTTCCTTGAACAAAAAGATTTAATTCTTGATGAAAAAGCAATCAGCCAAAGTCAACCAATTCTCGAAATCCATAATAACCAGGTACAGGCCTCACATTCTTCAAGTAGTGGCCGTTTGCGGACTGAGGATCTCTTTTATTTGATGAGCCGTGGCTTCAGTGAAAAGGAAGCAAAAATGGCTCTCCAAGAAGCTTTTTTTGCTGCTTTGCTTCAAGAGATTCCCGACGTGAAAATCCGTGAAAAAGTTGCCCATTTTTTGCAAAGAAAGGATCAAAATGTTCCAAGCACAGAGCATTCGTAAAGATTTTCCTTTGTTTCAAAAAAATCCCCAAGGTCAAGCCCTCGTCTATCTTGATAACGCTGCTACGAGTCAAAAACCGCAAGAGGTTTTAGATGCCTTACTCAACTTTTACCAGCAAGATAATGCCAACGTTCACCGCGGCATTTATCAGCTCAGTGAAAGAGCGAGCCAGGCATACGAAAATGCCCGGCAGCTGGTAGCTGACTTTTTTCACGTGAAAAATACGGAAATTATTTTCACTCGTAACACCACTGAAGGCCTCAATTTACTGGCAAATTCACTGGCCAAAGATATCCAAGCGGGTGAAGAAATTCTTGTCAGTGATACAGAACATCACAGTAATTTCTTGCCTTGGCAACGTCTCGCAAAAGACCGAGCAGCAAAACTTGTAATTTTACCAAGCGAAAATGGAAAATTTTCTTGGACCAATTTCGAAAAATATTTTACTGCCAAAACGAGAATTGTTGCCCTTGCTCAAATGTCCAATGTAACGGGTTTTGCCTTTCCTATCCAGAAAATTGCCCAAAGAGTTCACCAGCAAAAAAGCCTTCTTGTGGTTGATGGTGCTCAAGGGGCTGCCCACTTAGCAAGCAATCTCAGACAACTTGATTGCGATGCCTATGCGTTTTCGGGCCACAAAGTTTTTGGTCCCATGGGAATCGGAGCGCTTTTTATAAAAAGCAGTTTGTTGGAAAGTCTCGAACCCTATCAGTTGGGCGGCGGCATGATTGAAGTCGTCACCCCAGAGAAAAGCAGCTTTCTTGCTGGTCCCGAAAAGTTTGAGGCTGGCACGCCAAATGTGGCTGGGGCGATCGGTCTTGCCGCCGCCCTTCAGTACCTTCAACAGTTTTCTATGCAAGAAATTGCGGAATATGAAGAAAAAATGACGGTTCAGCTCAAACAAGCCTTGTTAAAAATTCCTGGCATCAAACTTGTTGGTGATTTGGATGAGGCCCGGCATGGCGTCCTGAGTTTTTACCACCAGTCAATTCACGCCCATGATCTCGCCGCTCTTCTCGACAAGAAAAACATTGCTATTCGCGCAGGATTCCACTGTGCAATGCCCTTCCATCAGCTGCATCAGCTGCCAGCTACTGCCCGAGTTTCCCTGGCATTGTATACTCAAGAAAAGGAAATAGAATTTTTCTTGGAAAGTTTAGCCGAAATTATTCAGAAATACCAAAAATGAACGATATTTATCAAGAAGAACTCATGGATATTTTGCGTCATCCTGCTCACAAAGGCAGCCTCGACCATCCCGATACCACTATCGATCAAGCAAATCAGTTTTGTGGCGACCTTTTGCATCTAGAACTGCAAATCAAAAATTCGGTGATCACAAAGGCAGTTTTTCGTGGTCAAGCTTGTATGGTAAGTCAACTCGCCAGTGAAATTTTACTTGATCATATTGAAGGGATGACGATCGCAGAAGCAAAAGCATTGGATAAAGAAAAGTTGCTTGCACTTTTGCAATTGAATCTCAGCACAAGTCGAATTGCTTGTGCTACTTTAGTTTTAAAAGCTTTGCATCAAGCGTTGGAGAATTATGAAAAAAAACATTAACAAAAACAGCAATCTTGCCGAACTTATCCAAAAAAATCCTGATGCTAACGAGCTCTTGCTAGAATATGGTTTATATTGTGGAAACTGTTTCGCTGCGGGTTTTGATACTCTAGAACAAGGAGCGCAGCTCCATGGGATGACTGACGAAGAAGTGGAAGAACTGGTTGAATACTTAAATGCGAATCTCAGCACGGCAGAAGATCTTGAATTGCCTCAACCTGAAGCAATAACTCCTTCAAAAAAATCCTAAAAATTTCTCAGAAATTCAAAAAAACCGAAAAAAAATAAAAACATAATCCAAAATTAGGAATGTTCGTGCCGAATTTCTGGGAGTTCCTCTGGCGGCAACGGCTTTGCAAATTTGGCATAGTACCAGGCAGCAACAAAGGTGGAAATCGGCGCAATCAAAACTAAAGTAATACTGCCAATGAGGGTTTTGACAATCTCTTCAGCCACAATTTCTTGATTCAAAATTTCCGCAATACTTTTACTGCTATCTAAAAAGAGGAGCAACAAAGCTAAGCTGCCACCCGCATAGACCAAAACTAAGGTGTTGATCATTGAAGAGATATGATCCTGACCAACTTTCATGGCTTTTTGGTAGAGTTGGCCCAAACTGGCACCCGGTCGAAGCGCAAATATTTGCTCAACCACAGAAACTTGACTGACCGCAACGTCATCCAAAATACCAAAAGTTCCAATCACAATTCCTGCCAATAAGAGTGCTTGAATATTGATCGTCCCATTTTTTTCAACTTGCAGGAAACCAGCTTCTTCAGAAGCAAAACCGGTTAATGCGGCAAGATGCACAAAAAGTTGAGCCATAAAAATACTGAACA
>CAZWOQ010000048.1:0-5872 GCA_964635585.1 uncultured Pseudomonadales bacterium
ATGCCAATTTGCAAACTGCAAAAACTCTGCTTGGTCTTGTGGAACTGCCGCATCTGCAGCCTGGACTAAACGTGGATCCATTTTGCTATAAAACCAAAGATACATCGCTGGCCGACCAATTTCTCGACTCACAAAAACAGGATTTCCAGTTTCGGCAAGTGGTTCAAGCGTTTGAAAAAGCTGCTGGTAACCATACTGCCATTCGCTTTCACTTCGCTGAGGATAGTTTTTGATTAAATCTTGAAAAAAATAGAAAGTCTGGGCAGTGTAGAGAAAGATACAAAATGCTAAAAACCAAAGCGAAAAATTTTTCTTCCGGATAAATAAAAAGAATTCGAGAACTGAAAAACTCAGAAGGACTTCTAAAAAAGGCAAAGCCAAAAGGCTTCGCAAAGCATGAGGAGTGGCCGTTGTTAAACTTGCCGGCAGAATAGCAAGGAAAGCACATGCTAATGGCAAAAGCAATTCAAAACGGCGCCGGATGAGCAAAAATATGGCAAGTAAAAAGAAGGCTGCATCGAGCCAGTAGAATTCCCCAACAACTTGACTGCTATGACGAGGATTTGGGTCACCATGAAGAAATAAATAAGACGGACTAAAGTGTTTCAAAACATTTTGGCCAATTTCCCCTGCAAAATACCAATAACGGTGGTAGCGAAATCGAGCAAAAACAGTATTACCAGCTTCACTTTTAGCAAGATTACTTTTTTCTATAAGCTCCAAATTTGAAAAAATACTCGTTTCAGCAAAACGCTGTTGAGTAACATTTGATTGAAGACTAAAAAGAATGGGCAATAAAAGCAGTAAAGCAAAAGCAGCCGCTGGCAACAAGGTAACAAAAGAACGCCATGTTTTTTCTTTTCTCCACCAAGACAGAGCAAGTAAGAAAGCAATCAGTGGCGCTGACATCCGTGTCGCATGATAGCAGTACATGGAAGCAACAAAGAAAAGTACAGAAAGTAAAAGAAATAGCCAATGGTTTTTCTTCTTTTCATCAAAAGCTCGTCCAAAAAGCAAAAAGAAATTAACTGCCCAAAGTACCAATGCCGTGGCAAGATTACTTTCCCAAGCTGCCCGAGAGAACATCACCGCCCAAGGAGCTAAAGCTGTGAGAAAAGCTGCAATGAAAAATCCCCAATGCTGATATTTTCTATAACGTTGACTTGCTTGCATGAGTTGGCTGACAAGGAAAGCCACCCCAAAAACAATTGCCACACCTGCAAGCCTGCTTGGTAAACGGAGCGCTTCCAAAGTCAGTCCAAGAAAATGCACAAATGGTATCATTGAATAGAAATAAAGACTTGGTTTCCAATCTCCAAAGGATTCAAAAGCAACAATTGGCCAAGCATTTCCATGGTGATCTTTGCCAGTTTGCTCAATACTGTAGGCATCATAGCCTAAGGCAACTTCCTCCCAATAAGGAGAGGGAGGAGAAATTTTGGCGTAAGCAAAGCGCAAAAAAATCGTTGCAACAAATAAAAGAAGAAAAATGAGGAAAAACTTTCTTTTCTTGGTAAAAATTTTCATCATCTTATCTCTTTACGATACTTTCTAACTCCATCTTGAGTCGCTGACGACCAAAAAGCAAAAAGACCAAGAAATAACCAAGCCCTGCGATGATCATCGCCAAAAATAAAAAGAGAAAACCTCGCATTGCAAAATTACGAAGTGCCAAACCCAAAACTGCCAAAACCAAGGAACCGAGTAAAGGAATCTTCACTTGTGGCCAGACAGCAATCGGCAGCTCTCTCTTCACCATCAAAATCGAAAGGTAGGACGTAAAGGAAATTAAAAAAGCTGCTAAAGCAACACCGGTAAAAGCAAATTTCCAAAGTAAGATCGGTGTCAAAATCCAAGTCAAGACCGTCCAAAGAACCATGAGTTTCAGCGTTTTATTAATCTGCCCAATCGCGTTGAGGGTGTTGGTTAAAGGTGTAGAAATAGCCGCCCAAGCAATGCTGAGAGCAAAGAAAACGAAACTTGGCAAAGCCGGTTGCCATTGAGCGTAGCGAGGAACTAAAACTGTCAGTGGATAAACAAAAACAGACATTGCCACCAAAATTGGAAAAATCAAAGTAGCAATAAAATAGAGTGACTTTTCAATTGCTCGCTTTAAAAGTGCTGTTTCTGATTGCAAACGAGAATAGGTAGGAAAAGTAATTGCCATTACGTTTTGTACAGTTAAATTATATGGGTACATGGACCAATTTTTCGCCCACTGCATGTAGCCAAAATCTTGCAAAGGCAAATAAGCGCCAAGAACAAGGAAATAAAGTTGATCTTTAATCCGAGCAAGTAAATCGTTAAGTTGAAATTTCAAACCAAAAGAAAGCAAATGTTTTAATTCACTTCGATCAATCCCAAAAATTGGGCGCCATGGCTGAATAATCTGCATAACAATTACGCCAATAATCGACCGCGCAAAAACCGCATAACTGTAAGCCATCACCCCATAACCACGCCAAGCCAAAACGATTAAAATGAGATTAAAAATGATTTGCTCGAAAATTTGCGGAATGACAAGTTTATTAAAGTCGAGCTTCCGTTCCAGTTGAATTGAAGAAATAGTTTTTAGAGTAGCCAGTGGGAAAGAAAAGGCCAAAACTCGAAGTAACCAAATACCCTCTGTTCCAAGCTTCAATTGTAACCAAGTACTTTGGCCAAAAGCAACCAACACAAAGAAAATGAACCAAGCCAAAATTTGCTGGACCGTAAAGGCCGTTTTGTAAGCATTTTCTTTTGGTTGTTGATGGCTTTGGACCAATGAAGCCGCTAAACCGATGTCCGAAAAAAAAGTTAAAAGTGCCGTCAATTGGGTAACTATTCCATAAATTCCAAAATCAGCTGGCGTTAGAAACGCTGCTAATACCAAGGCTGAGACCAAACCAATTCCCTGCAAAAAAGCGGTTCGAACAAAATAGGAAAGCACACCAGAAACTGACTTTTTTTTAATTTCTGCGATCTCCTCAGCCGATAAAACATTCTCTTGGCCATCTGGCAAGGCTTCTTGAAGATCATCTTGTGTGTCAGCTGCAGTCGTAATACGCATAGCAAGGCCATTCTAATGGTTTTTTCTCCCTTTGAAAATATCCTGGTTTCCAATATACTCGAAATGAGACGCTTTCTATTCTCAAAATTTATGAAAAATACTGAAAAGCCAGTTTCCAATCAAGAAAATAGCAAAAATCCTCATGAAGTTTTATTAAAACTTGAATATAAACCTCTGAATCGCTTTTGGCGAACATTGCTTTTTATTCTCCTGGGGATCATTCTTCTCATCCTCGCGGGCTTTATTTTTTTGCTTTATAAAAGCCAGCAATATCTAAAAACCTTCAGTGACGCGGCGGAAATAAGTCAAGAAGAAACCCTGCAAACAGCAAAAACACTCAGCGAGCACTTCGAACAAAGTTATCGAAATTTACAGAACTTACCTCAAGAAAATACTTTTTTACTTTTAGGAGCTGATCAAGTTGATGGCCGCCAAGGCCAACCAGAACTTACTGACACTCTCTTATTGGCACAGCTTTCCGCTCATGACCAATCACTTCGTTTGCTTTCTTTACCTAGAGATTTATACAGCGACGCCTATCAAACAAAAATCAACGCTCTCTATGAGTATGGCAAAGAACGCTATCCAGATGAACCAGAGCGCTTCACAGAAGAAGTTCTTGAAGAAATGACAACTGTACCCATTGACTACAGTTTTGTTATTACCATTGATGATCTTGAAAAAATTATCGATATAGTTGGCGGCATTGAGATTGATGTTCCAACTGCTTTTACTGATAAACTTTTCCCGCGTCAGGGAGTTGACATTGCTACTGTCCACGACCCAGCACTGCTCTATGAAACTATCGAGTTTCATTCTGGCCCACAGCTCATGGATGGACAACGTGCCTTGCAATACATGCGCAGTCGTCATGCTGAGGGAGATGAAGGTACTGATATTGCCCGAAGCAATCGTCAGCAATTGGTTTTAAATAGTCTTCTTAAAAAACTCCAAAGTGAATTGAATCCAGAAGTTCTGGGTAAACTCTATCGTTTTTATCTGGATCACTACGAAAAGAAGATTACCCTGACTGACTTGCTTGATCTTGCTTTACCTTTACTTATCAAGCAAGATCAGATCCAAATTCCAGATCTTAAAACTGAACATCTAAGTTTACCCATCTATCCTGATGATCCTCAGGGAATAATTTTTACACCAGATACTTGGAAAAATGGTGGCCAGTGGATTTACCAAGTTCGTGACCAACAAAACTTTCAAGAATATTTCCAAAAGACTTTTCCAAGAAAGGATACCCTTGCTTCATAATGTTTTTAGCGAATTCCAGAAAAGCTTACTGCCGCCAGTGAAACAGGCCTTGTTTTCTCGGCAGCTTTTGCATATGCTGCTTTTCGTTCTCATAGTCGTTTTAGCTTTTTTAGCTGGTTGGTACCAAGTGCAATACCAAGATGAGAAAAAACTCTATCAAACACTAGAAGATAAGTACGTGCGTCTTCAATTAATGCTTGGTCAAGAAGAAACTAAAAACCTTATTCAGGAATCGTATCAATACATTGACAATCAAGGCGTCATTTTAAAGGAGAAAGAATAGTTATGGCAAAAACACTTCTTGTTACTGGTGGAGCTGGCTTTATTGGTTCCAACTTTGTACATTATTGGCTAAAACAACATCCCGAAGATGAAGTCATCAACCTTGACGCCCTCACCTATGCAGGAAATGAAAAAAATTTAGCCGATCAGCAGGAAAATCCAAAATACCACTTCGTGAAAGGTGATATCCGAGACGAAGTATTGGTGAATGAACTCATGGCAAAAACTGATGTAGTTGTGCATTTTGCTGCTGAAACCCATGTCGATCGCTCAATTCTCGAACCAGAAATTTTTGTTGAAACCAATGTACTTGGGACACAGATTCTCTTAGAAGCGGCGCGTAAACATCAAATTCAACGCTTTCACCACATTTCAACTGATGAGGTGTTTGGTGCTTTACCTCTCGACAATGCTACCCATTTTACTGAAGAAACTCCTTACCAACCACGGAGTCCCTATTCGGCAAGCAAAGCCGGCTCTGATCACCTTGTCCGTGCCTATGGAGAAACCTTTGGCTTGCCCTTTACCTTGAGCAATTGTTCTAATAACTATGGCGAATATCATTTTCCAGAAAAAATGATTCCTCTTGCCATCACAAATCTGATAGATAATAAAAAAGTGCCAGTTTATGGTGACGGACTCTACGTTCGAGATTGGCTTTATGTCCAAGATCACTGCTCGGCTATTGAGCGCATTTTAGAAAAAGGAAAACTTGGCGAAACCTATCTGATCGGTGGGAAACACGAAGAAGTGAGTAATTTAGATCTTATTAAGATGATTCTTGAAATTATGGGGAAAGATGACAGCATGATTGAATTCATCAGCGATCGCCCGGGCCATGATCGACGCTACAGTATCGATTGGTCAAAAATTCACCAAGAACTTGATTGGGAACCCCAAGTTGCTCTGCGCGAAGGTTTAGAAAAAACAGTCGCTTGGTTCCAAGCAAATGAGTCATGGTGGCGCCCACTCAAAGAGAAGAACCAACAATACTTTGCACAACAATACAAATAGGAATACAGAATATGGAAGAAATTTTGGGAACAGGATTACATGGGCTGGTTGGCTCACGATTATTGAAAGACTACGCGGATCGCTATCATTTCGATAATCTTGACGTTCGCGATCCGCGTCGACCAGTAGACATTACCAATTTTCAACAAGTTCTCACTGCTTGTCAAAATTCTCCTGCAAAATTTTTAGTTCACTTTGCAGCTTTTACGGATGTCACAGCAGCTTGGCAACAAAATGGAGATAAAACAGGAAGTTGTTATC
>CAZWOQ010000049.1:0-5796 GCA_964635585.1 uncultured Pseudomonadales bacterium
ACTAAATCTTTTTTCCGAAAAATATCTGCGACAAGGAGAGCATCTCTTCCTTGGTCACCAAGAAACATGAGACTATTAGAGAGATTATAAAGTCGTAAAAAAGCAGCCACCATTAAGAGTAGGCTCAAAAAAATAGTCTCTGGAGTACATTTCTTTAGAAACTTGATCATTCTTTCTTTTTCTTCCAAATAAAGAAATTATAAGCAAAGAAGTTCCAAAACATTCCCAAAAGAATTCCAAGAATAGCAAAGAGAGTGCCCGTATCGACTGGATAACGAATGATCGGAAAATTGAATAAAAAGTGCAGTCCAATGAGTGTTTCACCAAGAAAGGCGACAACTTGTTGAATCAAAATAGAACCGGCAGAACTCAGATTAAACTTAATGAAACTCAGTGGAATTTCTTTACCTTTGAGTCGTCGATCCGCAAAAGTCCAGAGGTTACTCCAAATAAAGTTACTCAAGACTGCCATCTCGATCGACAGAAAAGTTGCTAATTGGTAAGAAAAGAGTAAGCGCCATAAGTAGAGTGTTCCCAATTGAACCACGGCGCCAAAAACTCCCACTAAAGCAAACTTAACGATTCGGTTTTGCAAAAGACTCTTGATTCGGGTTCGAATAAGAAAAATTAAAGTGTTTTTAATGTATTCTGGGCCCATTTTACTTTTTCCTGCGGTGCGATCTTTGAAATGAAAAGGGACTTCCGCGACTTTGTAGCCCTTTTCCAAGGTTTTCATCAGAAAACCAATCTGAAAGGTATAGCCAGAAAAGCGATCAGTCTCCAGATCCTTATGCACATTCTCGTAGACCTTTTTAGTTATCGCTCGGTATCCTGTTGTCCAATCTCGAATCGAAAAATCAAACATAATGAGATTTATGAAAAGATTCCCGACAACACTTAAAAATTTACGGTGGAGACCCCAATCAGCTGGCATAGAGCCACCCGGAATATAGCGAGAGCCCAAAACAAGATCGTAACCAGCATCAATCTTTTTCAAAAACTGGGGAATTTTTTGGGGATCATGAGAAAGGTCCGCATCAAATTCAAAAACCACATCTGCCTTCATCTCTGTAAAAGCCATAGCCATGCCTTTTAGATAGGCCCCACCAAGCCCTGATTTCTTTTGATTAATCAAGAGCTCCAAAAAGCGATATTGCTTTTTCAAACTGGCCACCAACTCATAGGTTTTATCGGGAGAATGATCATCAACGACTAAAACTTGCATTTGCCAGTCGTCGATTTCTTTAAGAACTTTGCTCACTGCGTCAATGGTTTGCCCGATTGAGGCATATTCGTTATATGTTGGGATGATGATGACGGCTTTTTTCATAAACTTTATTGAAGATTCCTTTTCTCGGCTTCTAGATCAGCTTTCACCATAATTTCAACAAGTTCTTCAAAAGTAACGGAAGGTTGCCAACCGAGTACTTTTTTCGCTTTACTGGCGTCACCGACCAAAAGGTCAACTTCGGCAGGACGGTCATAGCGAGGATTATGTTTGTAATATTGTTTCCAATCACCCAAACCGGCTTTTTGACAAGCAATTTCTAAGAATTCTTTCACAGAATGTGTTTCTCCAGTGGCAACAACGTAATCATCGGCTTCTTTTTGTTGGAGCATTAACCACATTGCCTGGACGTAATCCTTCGCGTAACCCCAGTCACGCTTGGCTTCTAAATTTCCAAGTTCAATCTGTTTCTCTTTGCCTAAAGCAATTCGTGCAACCGTATTGGTAATTTTCCTGGTAACGAATTCTAAACCGCGGCGAGGAGATTCATGGTTAAAAAGAATTCCGGAAACAGCGAACATATCATATGATTCACGGTAATTTACGGTAATCCAGTGTCCATAAACTTTTGCTACGCCATATGGAGAGCGGGGATAAAATGGGGTAAGCTCGTTTTGAGGAACTTCACGAACTTTGCCAAACATCTCACTCGAACTTGCTTGATAAAATTTGGCTTTGGGACAAGCCATACGAACAGCGTCCAAAATACGAGTGACACCAATCGCGGTAAACTCGCCAGTCAAGACTGGTTGCTCCCACGAAGCTTTGACAAAAGATTGGGCAGCTAAGTTGTAGACTTCATCAGGCTGAATTTCTTTCAGGGCGAAAGTAAGAGAATGCTGATCACTTAAATCTCCCGAAACCAATTCGAGGTTGGGGTGATGCATAATGCTTTTAATCCGGTCATAATTTTGGGTACTCGTACGGCGAGTCAAACCATACACTTTATATCCCTTGTCCAGCAAAAACTCCGCCAAATAAGAACCATCCTGGCCAGTAATGCCAGTAATAAACGCTTTTTTCATGTTTGCCTTTCTAAGATGCCAAATGTTCACGCCACCATTCTAAAGTGCGTTGGAGGGTTTCCTCAATAGGATGTTGGGGTTGCCAGCCAAGTTCTCGTATTTTTTCATTGTCGCAAACTAAATATTTCAGGTCAACTGGACGAAGTTTCGCTTGATCGATTTTGACGGAGATTTCGGTTTTCGCAAAACTTTTCAAAATTTGTAAAATTTGCTGAATACTCAAGCCTTTTCCAGAACCAACGTTATAGACTTCGCCGGAACCCCCTTTCTCCATCAAAAGAGCGTAGGCTGCAACGATATCTTTGACGTCAGAAAAATCGCGAATAGCGTTGAGATTGCCAACAGAGAGTTCTGATAATTCAGCACGTTCAATTTTCACAATATTTTGGGCAAAGTCAGAAACAACAAAGCCGGGTGCTTGACGTTCACCAATATGGTTAAAGGGTCGAACGCGGACAATATCAAGTCCTTGCATTTTTGCTAAAGTTGAACTTAAGAGATCTTGAAAAACTTTTGCTAAAGCGTAGGGATTATCTGGGCCAAGGATACTTGTTTCGCTCACTGGAAAGTCTTGACTTTGGTAAGCCAGGGCAGAACCAACACTCAAAATTCGACAGTGAGGAACAAATTCATGAACAGCTTCAAGCAAATTCATTTGCAAGGTGATATGACTTTGGATGAGTTCTTTGGTTTTATCAAAGCTGCTGGCAACATTGGCATAGGCAGCTAAATGATAAATTTGATCAGGTCTTAGCTCTTGGATAAGTTTTTGGGTGGCCGCAAAATCAGTCAAGTCAATTGGATGAACTCGCTCTTCGCCAATGAGATCGGCCACAAAGCCGGCCTTATCTCGAAAGGAAGTAACGTGGATCTCAGCTTCACTGTGTTGCTGAAGATATTCCACTAAGTGGGAGCCTGCAAAACCTGTACCGCCAGTAATAAGAATTTTCATGCTTTCCTTCACCCTCTTCCAATACTCAAAAACTCAAAGCCCAATGCGCGCATTTTTTCTGGCGCAAAATGATTGCAGCAGTCAATAAAATATCTGCTTCCCTGGTCTTTGGCTTTTTGGAAATCATATTCATTAATTTCTGGCCACTCAATCAAAGTCATAATAACGTCAGCTGATTGGCAAGCCTCGTCAATGCTGCTCACTTGTTGGTGAGCAGTTTCGATTTTGCCCATAAAACGTTCGTAGTTGGCCATAGGATCATAGCTTTTTACCTTTGCATTTTTATGAATAAGATAGGGGATAACTTTGGTGGCAGGGGCCTCACGCATATCATCAGTATTTGGTTTAAAGGAAAGTCCCAAGACCGCAATCGTTTTGTTCTCAAAACCACCAATCTTTGTGGCAAATTGATCCATAAGACGATAAATACGTTCTTTATTAATTTCGTTTATTTTATTAAGTAAATTTCCGGATTCACCAATACTTCTTGAATAAGCGGCTAATTCTTTAACATCTTTTGGAAAACAAGAACCTCCGTAGCCTAGACCGGGATACCAGTAGTGTTTCCCAATTCGTTTATCGTACCCAATTGCATCAATAACTTCATTAATATCAGCGCCGTTTTTCTCGCAAAGGTTGGCGATTTCATTAATAAAAGTAATTCTGGTAGCTAAATAAGCATTTGCAGTATATTTGGCCATTTGCGCGGATGCGACGTGACAATGTATAAGTGGCGCCGCTAAAGGTTCATGAAGCTTTTCAAGTTTTTGAAAGACAAAGTCATCTTCGGCTCCGATGACTACTCTGTCTGGATGAAGCGTGTCATGCACGGCAGAACCTTCACGAAGGAATTCAGGTAAAGAAGCTCCATGAACCCGAATTCCGGCTGTTGCTTCAACAAGCGACAGAACCTTTTCTAAAGTTCCTGGTGGAACTGTCGATTTAATAGCCACGATCGTATCGGCTGTAACAAAAGCTGCGAGTGCCTGCGTGGCGGCAAAAATATAGCTAAGATCAGCGGTCTCATCTGGAGCGGAGGGGGTACCTACGGCGAGAATAACTACTTCTGCGCCACGAATTGCTTCTTCATATGAGGTAGTGAAACGTAAATTACCTTTTTTTTGCTGTTCTAGCAAAAGCTCTTCTAAACCAGGTTCAAAAAAAGGCACTTTTCCTTTTTGCAAAGAAAGAACTTTTTTTTCGTCGATATCAAGGCCAGTAACTTGATTGCCAAAGGAGGCATAAACCGCGGCGGAAACAACTCCAACAAAACCAGTCCCAATCAAGGTAACTTTCATAAATTTTTGGCTTTCTTCTTTTAGCACCTGTCGCAAACAGGTATAATACGAAACAACAGTTACCCTACTATAACACGAGCGATTGGAAAATATGCAAATAAATATCGTCACCCTTTTTCCTGAATTCTTCGAGAAAAGCTTAGAAACTTCTATTCTTGGACGAGCTCAAAAAAAAGACTTATTAGAAGTCAAAATTTTGTCTTTGCGGCAATTTACCAACGACAAGCATCAAACGACGGATATGCGGCCTTTTGGTGGTGGTCCAGGAATGGTAATGATGATTGAACCGATTGATCGGGCGCTCAAAAGCTTAGGCGTTGCAAAAGGTCAAGAGAAAAGAAAAATTCTTTTAACTTCAGCAAAGGGAGAAATTTTCACACAACAAAAAGCTCAAGTATTCAGCCAGTTGGAAATGATTACCATTATTTGTGGTCATTATGAAGCTGTGGATGAGCGGGTAGCAGAACATTTAGTTGATGCAGAGCTAAGAATTGGAGACTATGTTTTAAGCGGCGGCGAAGCCGCCGCCCTCGTCATTACTGATGCGGTCACTCGACTTTTACCAGGTGTTTTGGGAAATGAGCTCAGTAATCAAGATGAGTCACACTCCGTTCCTGGCAGATTTGCTTTTCCTCAATATACCCAGCCAGTTGATTATCAGGGTTGGCAAGTACCAGAAGTTTTACGCGGAGGCAATCACCAGCTGATTGCAGCTTGGCGCGAAGCCCAGCGGGCAGAAGCAAAACAAAACAAAGGATAAAAAATCAGCTCGCTGCTTTCTTACTTCCAAGAGTAGCTTTGTGTTTTTCAGTGCCCTACGAAAGTTCTGTTTCGGCAATTGCTTGGCGAACGCTTTTTAAAGTGAAATCTAATTCGGCTTTGAGTTTGTCGCATGAAAGTGCGGTGTTTTTTTGATAGGGGCGTTGAAGCGTTTTTAAATATTCTGCCAAATCTGAGCCTTGTACATCACCAGATAATTGAAGAATTTCATTCACATTTTTTGCGAAATCATAGTCGCTCCAACTTTCTCCGCTACTCGCATGATACAGTCCAGTTTTTTCTTTTCGAATAACCCAATCAATGACTCGAACAAAATCATTAATATACGTTGGTCCGAAGTAGTGATCACGAAATTGCGGGTAAAGGGTTTTTTGTTGAAGACCCTGGATAATGCGGTGCAAGGTATCTATTTTCGCGAAACCATCACTACGAAAAGGCTGATCTATCCGCAAA
>CAZWOQ010000050.1:0-5745 GCA_964635585.1 uncultured Pseudomonadales bacterium
AAATTTCCTAATTCTTTTGAAGAAAACTTTGCCAAAAGTTGCCACCCACAGCTTTCACTTTTTGCCTGCGTCCTTGTGTAAACCAGAACTGACGCTTCGGTTGCTTCAATCAAAACCGGTTGGAAAAGTTGTCCCCACCAACGAGAAAAAATTTTAGAGAAGTTCGCCCACAAGAGCTGCATGCTTAGTTCTTGGGCAACTGTTGCAACAGTTCTGTCGCCTTTTTCCAATTATTTTCTTGAATGCTGCTGCGAATTTCCGTGATTTTTTGTTTTACTTCAGGAGTGCTGTTTTCCAATTGACGGAGTCTTTCCATCACCATCTGCTCTTTCAGATGTAAAGCTTTATCAAACAAAATTTTCTCTAAACTCGGAATTTTTTGGTAAACAAATTCCAAAACTTTTTCTTTGGCTGCTTCATCCTTAGTAAAATCCGAGCCCATCATTGTCTTCACTTCTTGATATTCTTCCGTAGTAAAGAGCAAAGGAAGATCTTTTTCTACAAAATCCTGCAAAATAAGATCTTCAAGTTCAGTAAGAAACTGCTCTTTTTCAGCATCCGTAGCTTCAATTCCTAAGAGTTCAAAAATATTTTGCGCAGCTAAATCCTCCGCTTCAACTTCACTTCCATCTGGAGTTGGCATCGTTGTCTCAGCTAAAACCTTGTCGGCAAGTTGTTTTTCTTCTGGAGCAGCCAGACTAGCTGGCTCAACTGGGGCCATCAGCGAAGGGCTACTTGCTGTGTTTTGTAAGACTCCCGCATAGGGTGAATCTGTATTTTCTTCTTGGAAACTGCTCCGGTTTTTTCGGAAATCCTCTTCTGGTTTTTGATCCTCAGAAAAAGAGGGAGTTGCGGGTTGAGAAGCCATGACTGGCTCTTCTGCCCGTTTTGCTTCATTCGCAGGGACTGATGTCGCAGCGGGCATCGCAGTAGGACTTTGCGTTGGAGTCGCAGTCGAAAAACCTGCTGAATTTTGCGAAGCAGGAGCTGAATGAGAATCCTTCTCAGACTGTTCAATCCGTTTTTCTAAATCCGCTAAAAAGGCATCGAGATCAAAATCCTCTTCCGTTTTTCCTTTTTCTGGAATCGACGAAGCAGGCATAACTGGGTTATTAACCGGCTCAGAAGCAAGCGGCGCCATTGACGGGGCTGGCTCGGAGACGGGTGCTGGCGTAGCAACAACATCTGGAGTTTTTTTTGCTTCTTCCTTCTCGATTTCTTGAGAAAGACTTTCCAAACGTTTCAAGAGTTCTTCCACACTCTCTTGAGAAGAGCTCGCAGGACTCGCTGCTGGCTCAGAAGGAACTGCTGGCGATGAAACTGGAGCGACCGCTGGAGAGGGAGAACTCTTCATGGGCATGCTGGGAGCTGCGCTGGGGACAGCGCTCGCCGCTGAATTAGGAAAATTCGCAGAAGGACTGGCCATTTGCGTTTGGCTTGGCATTTGTGCCGTTGCGGCAGCTGGAGAAGAAAAATTCCCCGAAGAAAGATCATTTAATTGGGACATAGGCAGGCTCCAATATTTCGACTATCACAAACAATAGCGTTTGCTTGTTACTCTTTTTTTAATGTAGCATAGAATAAGAAGATTGATAAGTAAGAATTCGCTATGTCCTCATCTGAAAACAACAGCTCTTCGCCACTTCGTTTGGCCATTCTTGTTCTTTTGAATACGATGCTTTTTTTCACCCCTTTTGTTTTCACTTGGGTGAATCAAGAACTCTTCGAGTTCAACAAAATGCTGGTTGTTTATGCATTTGACATTGCAGTTTTTTTGCTTTGGGGTTTACAAGTTTTACTTCATAAAAAGCTGAGCATTTTGCCAAGTAAATTGGCTCCTTTCCTTGGAATATTCTTCCTCAGTCAGTTGGTCTCGACTGTTTTTTCTCTTGATCATCGAACTTCTATTTTGGGATACTATAGTCGTTTTAATGGCGGTCTCTTGTCCTTGATGAGCTATCTACTCATCTTTTTTCTGGCTCTTCAAAGCATTCGCAAAAAATATCTTCCTCTTTTTATTGAAAGTCTCCTCATTTCGGGCTTTTTGCTCAGCCTCTACGCAATTCCTGAACACTTCGGTCATTCGGTGAGTTGTTTACTGATTAGCCATCAGTTTGATGTGAATTGTTGGCGAGAAACGGTGCAGCTCCGTATTTTTGGTACATTTGGTCAACCAAATTGGCTTGCTGCTTACATGGCGATGTTATTGCCACTCAATTTACTCTGGTTTGAACGTAGTTGGCAAAAGGGTCCTTCGGCCTTGGCGAGTCAAATTTTTTGGCTTGTAACGCTTCTGAGTAATTTTGCCACCATACTCTTTACACAATCTCGCTCGGGTCTCTTAGCTGCCGCTGCGGCCTGGTTGCTTTTTTGGGGCAGTCAGATTCTTCAAAAACTTCTTCACAAAACTCTTCAATGGAAAAGAATCTGGCCAAGTTTTCTTCTGAGTAGTTTGGCTCTCGGGGTGCTTTTCCTGTTCTTCGGTTCCATCTATACCCCCTCCCTTTCTCAGCTTCTTCAAAACAAAACGGTCAGCCAGAACTCTACGCTTGCTGAAACAGAAAAAAGCAGCAGTATTGAAGAAGGTGGCTCAGCTTCGTCTGAAATTCGCAAAGTGGTTTGGACTGGCGCTTTTCGCATTTGGCAGCGCTATCCTCTTTTTGGCTCTGGTGTGGAAACTTTTGCCTACAGCTATTATTTAGATCGACCTGTTGAACACAACCTCCTTTCAGAGTGGAATCTTCTCTACAATAAAGCGCACAACGAATTACTCAATTATTTGGCTAACAGTGGCGCTTTTGGTTTACTCAGCTACTTGAGTATTTTTGTGGCGCTCGCTTTCTTTCTTTGGCAAGCAGCACGAGAAAATAAACTCAGTCAGAAAAGCATCGCCTTTGCAAGCAGTCTTCTTGCAATGTTCGTCAGTAATTTTTTTGGTTTTTCCACCGTAATGGTCAATCTTCTTTTTTTCCTCTTGCTCGCTTTTCTCTGCATTGAAAATGAGTGGTTTGATGAGAAAAAAAAGAAAAGTTGGCAGTGGCAATTCAAAGCTTGGCAACAACTCCTTTTGGGACTCTTGCTCAGCCTTTTTGCTCTTTTTGCTTGGCGTTGGGTGTGGCGAACTTGGTACGCTGACTACCAATTTACAGCCGGACAAAATGCTTTTGAAAACAGTGACTACCAAAACGCCCTCAACAAAATTCAAACTGCCATTGAACTTTCTCCGAAAGAGGCCCTGTTTTATGACCAACTGGCCACTGATTATGGGACTCTCGCAACGCTCCTTGTTGATCAAGACGCTTCAGCCAGTGCTGAACTTGCCAGTACAGCTGTGAAATTGAGTACTTACGCATTGACACTGAATCCTCATCACCTCAACTTTTATAAAAGCCAAGTCAGTCTCTACGTCCAACTTGGGAAGCTCGATCCAAGTTATTATCTGCGCGCAATCAGCACTCTCCAAACTGCCATTACTCTGGCTCCTTCTGATGCAAAACTGTACTACAATCTTTCCTTACTTCAGGCGATGACTGGCCAAACAAATTCTGCACTAGCAACTATGCAGAAAGCAGTTGACTTAAAAAGTAACTACGCCCAAGCTCGCAACCAATTGGCAGAAATGCTTATTGCTCAAGGAAGACTCTCAGAAGCAGCAGAACAATATCAAGCTATTCTCGAACAAATCAATCCCAATGACAGTTTAGTGCAAGAAAAATTTAAACTTTTGGAAGCTTCTCTTTCTGCTCAAGAAAAGCTCGCTCCTTCCTCAAAATAGCCTCATTTCCGAAATTTAGTTGCATCGAGTATAATAGTGCCTATGGAAATTATTACTGTCCCCAATCCGGTACTTCGACAAAAAGCGAAAGAAGTAAGTCAATTTGATAAAAAATTCTTTCAATTTTTGCGAGAACTTGCCACAACTTTGCATCAACAACATGAACCAGAAGGAGTTGGTCTTGCTGCTCCCCAAGTAAACAAAAGTTGGCAAGTTTTTGTTGCGGTCATTGCCGCGCATGGAAATAAAGATGTCTTTTTCATCAATCCAAAAATTTTGCAAAAAAGCAAGGAAGTCACTCAAAAATTACCCAATGGCGAAGAGAGCTTGGAAGGCTGTCTTTCCATTCCTCACCTTTATGGTCCAATCCCTCGCCATGAATGGATTGAAATAAGCTACCTTACACCGAATTGGGAAAAAAAGGATGCCCAAGGTTTTCCAAGTTTGGAAACCGTAACTGAAAAGTTAAGTGGCTTTGATGCCCGCGTTGCCCAACACGAGTATGACCACTTGGAAGGGGTTCTTTTTACCGATTACACTAAAGAAAAAAACTTAGCACTTTATTTCGAGGATAAAGATCAATGGGTAGAAGTCAAAAATCGCGATGAGATCCTGGGGATGCTTTGATTTTTTAGCAGTGTTTCTTTTTTTCTGCTAAAAATCAATTTCTTCCAGATCAGTTTTTTGTAGTAACCAAAAAAGAGTCAAAAAATGAAATACCGAATTGCTTTTGCCGGCAGTAGCACTCACAGTCAAATGATCGCCGCCACTTTGGCCGCTGACGAGCGTTTTGAAATCCTTTTTTCCCTCTGTCCTGCCCCCGCAAAAGTTGGTCGGCACCAGGAACTCCGCCAAAGCCCACTACAAGTTTGGTCAGAAGAACAAGGTATCCCAGTTTTTTCTGTGACTGAAAAAATTCAGCGCCAAGAATATTTTGACTTTACTCAAGATAAAGAAGCGATTGATTTTCTCTTCGTAGTGGATTTTGGCTTCTATATTCCAGCTTGGTTGCTGGAATTGCCCAAAATTGCCCCTGTGAACCTTCATCCTTCACTTTTGCCAGCTTGGCGAGGGAGTTCTCCTGGGCAATTTGCTTTACTCTTTCGAGATTTTCAGGGACTGCAACAGGGGAAAATTTTGGGGGGACGCCAGAGTGGTATTACCTTGATGGTGATGAGTCAGAGTTTTGACCAAGGCCCAATTATTTTTCAACTGCCCTTTTTGATTCAAGACAATTGGCAACAAACTGAGTATTACCAATTTGCTTTTTCGCTGATTGCCCCACAACTCCCTGATTTACTGGCAAACTTTGCTCAAGGGAACCTCCAAGCACTTTCTCAACCGCTGCAAAGTCCAACACCGACAGCTCGCCGACTGAGTAAAGAAGATAGCTTTGTTGATTGGCAAATTCTCAAGCAGCTCTTGGAAACCCCCAAAGATGCCGTGCCCAAACAAACAGATCTGAAAGATTATAATCTGCAAAACCTTGACTTTTTCCAAGAAAAAGGCTTGCTGATGCGCTTACTTCTCAATGAAGAATTTTGCCACTCGCCGTTTGATCAAAGTCTTTTTCTCCACTCCGCTTTGGCAGCTTTTCAGCCTTGGCCTGGAGTTTGGACCATCATAAAAACTACAAAAGGTGAATTACGTATGAAAATTTTGTCCTCTAAAGTCGGCCCAAAATTGCTTAATCTTGACCAAGTACAAATTGAGGGCAAAAATCCTGGCCGTTTTAGCGACTTTCAGAACCTGCTTGTTTCCTAAAAGAGAAAACGAGAAAAATTAGGCAGCCTTATAATGACTGGTTAGACCAGCTTTTTTGAGTGCACGCAAAGTTTTGGTTGGGACTTTAATTTTCTTTTTCATCCCATCCAAAATAACCGTTACTGGGTGTAAGTTGTACTTAAATGCCCGACTGCGACGGTTTTTGGCGTGAGAAACTTTGTGCCCAATACTGGCAACTCTTGAGA
>CAZWOQ010000051.1:0-5493 GCA_964635585.1 uncultured Pseudomonadales bacterium
ACTCACCGAACTCGAACCTCGTTTCTTTTCTTTTAATGCCCCAGAAGGTGCCTGTCCAACTTGTAATGGCTTAGGTTCTATTTTGAAGATTAATCCACAAAAAATTATTGCTCCAAGCTTAACTTTGAGTGAGGGAGCAGTGATTCCCTTTGCTCGGATGATGGGCAATGACAGTTGGTTTTCCCGTTTGGTTCGCATTATTATCGAAGAAGCCGGCTATGATTTTCGTAACACCGCTTGGCAAGATTTTCCTGAAGAACTCCAACAGCTTTTACTCTATGGCAGTGACAAAGTTTATGACGTAAGTGGAGAAAATCGTTTTGGCAACGTAACAAGCTATCAAACACAGTTTGAGGGTTTCGTCAAAAACTTGGAACGTCGCTATAACGAAACCGATAGCGAATTTATCCGCAACGAAATCGGCCAATTCATGCACAAGGAAACCTGTCCTCAGTGTCATGGGGCACGACTTAAAGAAGAGGCCCTCGCGGTAACCATTGACGGCAAAAATATTGCCGAGGTGAGCAATCTTACGATTGATCGTTGTTTGAAATGGGTCGATAAACTTCAGAGTTTTGATTTACAAAAGAATCAGGAAAACAACCTGGGAATTTTGAGTAACAAGGAAGCAATCATTGCGACTTCAATTCTCAAAGAAATTCGCAGCCGTTTGCATTTTCTTTCTTCCGTTGGACTTGACTATTTAACCATCGCTCGGGAAGCTTCAACTTTAGCTGGTGGAGAAGCTCAACGAATCCGTTTGGCTTCACAAATTGGAACTGGACTGACTGGCGTTCTTTATATTTTGGATGAACCAACCATTGGTTTACACCAACGCGACAATCACCGTCTCATCGAAACCTTACAGAAACTTCGTGATAAAGGGAATAGTGTCGTGGTCGTGGAACATGATCGAGACATTATGGCAGCTGCTGATCACGTCGTAGACTTTGGTCCTGGAGCAGGGGAGAATGGCGGGCGAGTGGTCTTCCAAGGTGACTATCAGAGTATCTTGAGAGATAAAGATTCACTGACTGGGAAGTATTTATCTCGTCGCAAAGAAGTAACTCGAGAAAAAAAGACTTCACAAACACAATTAATTGATCCAGAATCTGGAGCCAGTAGCTTACGGCAGAATGAAAAAATTTCTTTTCGTGGCGCACATCACCATAACCTAAAAAACATTGATGTGGACTTTCCTTTAAACACTTTCACTTGTATTACTGGCATTTCTGGTTCGGGAAAATCGACACTGCTTCATAACGTTTTGCATAACCAACTTTGTCACCATTTGGGAAAAAGTTTCCAAAGTCGTTTAGCAGAAGTTGATCAAGTAATTATTCCTGAAAAGGTCAAACGCGTTACAATGATTGATCAAAGTCCAATCGGCAAAACTCCGCGTTCAAATCCTGCAACCTACACGAAAACTTTTGACTACATTCGCCAAGTTTTTGCGAGTACCAAAGATGCTCACATGCGGGGCTACAACAATGGGCGCTTTAGTTTCAATGTGAAGGGTGGTCGTTGTGAAGCTTGCCAAGGTGAGGGACAGATTAAAATTGAAATGCAATTTTTGCCCGATGTTTACGTTCAATGTGACGTTTGCCACGGCACTCGTTACAACGAAGAAACCCTGCAAGTCTTTTACCAAGAAAAAAATATTGCTCAAGTTTTGGATATGAGTATTGATCAAGCTTACGAGTTTTTCAAAAACCACAGCAATATTCGCCAACGACTGGAGACTTTGCGAGAAGTTGGTCTTGGTTACTTAAAATTAGGCCAACCAGCTCCCACTTTGAGTGGTGGAGAGGCGCAGCGGGTCAAACTGGCCAAAGAGCTTTCGACTCGCTCTAGTGAGCATATTGTCTATCTCCTTGATGAACCAACCACGGGCTTACATTTTGCTGACATCCAAAAACTCCTCAACGTTCTCAGTCAACTGGTGGCGCAAAACAATACCGTTATTGTTATCGAACATAATCTTGACGTGATCAAAAATGCCGACTGGGTTATTGACTTGGGACCAGAGGGTGGGGAATATGGTGGAGAAGTTGTCGCCACGGGTACCCCAGAAGAAGTTGCTCAAAACCCTCGCTCATTTACCGGTCAATATCTCAAAGAAGAACTCGCACTGAGCCGCTAAGGCTGGTGACGAAAGAAAAAATCATATAAAATGGGGACATGTCTTCTGCGTACGAGCAAAAGTTTCAACGCTTTTTTCGTGTTTTCCGCACTCTGTTACTGATGAGTGTATTTTTGGCGCTTTTCTTCTCACAACCCGTTGGCATTTTTGCCCAAAGCAGCAGTGAAAATACTGAACAAACAGACGAACATTTCAGTATTAGTTTGGAAAGTAGTTATAGTGTTAATGCTGTCGGCAAAACGGTCGTTGAGCAAAAATTCATTATCACGAATAAAACTCCTGAATATTTCGTCAGTAATTACGGAATTAGTTTGAGTTCAACTCAGCTCAGCAACCTGCATGTCACGAGCGATGGCCAAAGTCTTACCCCAGAAACCAATACCCAAGACGGCCGAACGACAATCAAAGTAAACTTCCCGGACCAAATCCTCGGCGAAGGCAAAAAGCGCGAGCTTGTCATTAGTTATGTCGACAGTGACATTGCTCAGATCAGTGGCAAAGTTTTAGAAGTCAATATTCCAAAGTTGGCTGACCACTACCAATACAGTTCCTACAAAGTTACTTTGCGTGTCCCCAGCATTTTTGGCAACCCAACTCGGATTAACCCAACAAATTTCACTCTTAAACAAGATGGCGATTTTAATGTCATTGAATACAGTCAACTCGCGGAACAGGCGGTTTCTGCTTTTTTTGGCAGTGAGCAAATTTTTGACTTAAAACTGAGTTATCACCTGGAAAATCCGAGTAGTCAAGCCGCCTTATCACAAATCACTCTTCCACCAGATCTTCCGAATCAAGAAGTCTACTATTTTTCTTTGAATCCTGAACCGCAAAGCATCAAAACTGATGCTGATGGCAACTACATCGCTACCTATGAAATTCCCGCGAGTAGTAAGCTTGATGTAAGTTTATTGGCAAAGATTCGTCTTTTTCTGAATGCTCAAAACAACCAAGCTGAACAAACGGTTTTGCCTGCTTATACAAGTGCCTTGAAATATTGGGATTTTACTGAAGGCAAACTTAAAAATTTGAATGGCCAATTTCATTCAGCTGAAGAAATTTTTAATTTCACCGTGGATAGTCTTAACTATACACGTTTGCCCCTTGATCAAGATTTCCCTCGACTCGGGGCGGCGGCCGCACTTGAAGAACAAAACACGAGTAATGCTACTTGCCAAGAATTCACTGATCTCTTTATTGCTCTAGCTCGACAAGCAAATATTCCCAGCCGGCGTTTAGTTGGCTATGCCTATTCCAACAACCCAGATTTGCGACCAGTCAATATTGACCATGATGTTCTGCACAGTTGGCCTGAATACTACGATGAAAAAAGTCGAATGTGGATACAGGTTGACCCGACTTGGGAAGATACTACCGGTGGAGTAGATTATTTCAATAAGTTCGACTTGAATCACATTGTGTTTGCCATCAACGGTCTTTCTAGCACGATGCCCTATCCAGCGGGATCGTATCTCAATAATGGCAGTGATACTGGGAAAAAAGTTGTCGTTGATTTTTCGAGTGAGGAATTTCCTGAAGTTGCAGCTCAGCTTACGCTTGCTTTAGAACAAAAAAATATTTCCGGCATCGCTGTTCCTGGCAGTTATCTTCTTACTATCACAAATCAAACTGGGAAAGCCTGGCAAATCGCCACTTGGCAATTGAAAAGTTCTCAGCTTGACCTTGAGTACGATTCCGAAAACCTTCCTGACCGAATTTTGCCTTTCGCCAGCCTGCAAATCCCAGTTATGGTTTATAATCAAGAAGGCTTGATTGGTCAATCTGATACGCTTCAAGCCAGTATTCAATTAGTTGATGGACAAAGCTTTGCCGAAAACTTCGATATCTCTGGCGCCAGTAAATTCCAATTCCAACTCCCCGAACCCAAAGTTCTCATGGCCGTGGGAGCAGGTATTCTCATCGTTACCTTCACAACCTGGGGTTTATTCCTTCTTGGACGGGCAGGGGCAAATTCTCTACGTCGGAAAAGCCAAAAACTTGAAAAAGAGACTCAAAAACTACAGCAGATATCCACTTCTCTCCGAAAAAATCAAGAAAATGGTCAGTCAGGCTCAGGAAGTCCGCTTCCAGGTTCTGGAGAGCGAGCTGGAAGCACTGCTGATCGAAGCGGAACTCATCCGGGCACACCAACCACCCTTTAACACACTTCTCAAGGATGATAAATCACAGTTGTACTTGCTCTTTACTCGAGAAGATTTTCCGCGTTTGTTGCGCCTCCGTCGCAGTGATTTGCGAAAAAAAGCCTACCAAAATCCTTTCGCCTTACTCGGACCTTTTGCAAGTAGCTATAAACTCAACGAAGTTCTAAAACTTGTGAGACCTATTTTCCCGTGGTGTAATAAATCGCCAAAGAAAGATAAAAAGCCTTGCTTTTACTATCACTTGGACCTCTGTCCGGGTGCCTGTTGCGAACAAATCTCGGCTTCAGCATACCAGAATAACTTACGCCAATTAGTTGCCTTTTTACAAGGAAAGAAAAAAAGCGTTCAACAAGCGCTTGAAAAACAAATGAAAAGCCTTGCCGCTGCAGAAAAGTTCGAAGAGGCGGCCAAAATTCGCAATAAATTAGCAATGATTCGAGAAATCACTTCACAACACTATCATCTCCAACCAGATTTGATTTTGCCAAGTTTTCAAGTCGATGCCGCTCAAAACGGGATCGCAGCTCTGCGAAGAATTCTGAGTGAAGAGGGTGTTGCCTCAAGCGATAATCCGCTGCATCGCATTGAGTGTTATGACGTAAGTAATACCCAAGGGAAAAATGCGACCGTCTCTATGGTTACATTTTTAGACGGCCAAGCTGACCACAGCGAATATAAATACTTTAAAATCCGCTCTTTAGATACACCAAATGATTATTTTATGCTGCAAGAAGCTATTGAAAGGCGGCAAAAACATCCGGAATGGGGGAGAGCCGACTTGATGGTGATTGATGGCGGTCGAGGCCAACTGCGAGCCGTCAAACGCATCAGCCAACTCACTTGTCCAATTATCAGCATTGTTAAAAACCCAGATCGCTTGGTCCTTGCGATTCCCAAGGAAGAAGAAAGTGGTTTTGAAACAAAAATCCTCCGTCTTAGTCAAGACCATCCTGCGCTACGTCTAGTTCAACAGCTTCGAGACGAAGCTCATCGCTTCGCCAAAAAGCAGCACAGTCGACTTCGAGATCGCTTTTTATTATAATGAACTGCGAAAGGGTGCTGCCTAAGCACAACTGCCTATGAAATTACTCCAACCGATCGTTGCCAGTATTGCTTCCATTGCCAAGCTTGATGTCTACAGCCGGCAAAAAGATGAAACCGGCGCGGAAGTGCATGTGGAGGGTGGAA
>CAZWOQ010000052.1:0-5285 GCA_964635585.1 uncultured Pseudomonadales bacterium
CAATATTATTTGAATTTATTCTTTCTTTTATCGGAGGGGAAGTGCGGATAGGACGAAGATGAACAGCGGGCTGAACTTCATCTCGGTTCATTTGCTTTGACTGCTCGTCTTGTTTCTTCCAAACATTTTTTGTTTGTTGGATAGTTTGTTGGCTTGGAAGGAAGTCTTTTGGGGAAATTTTGGCTGGAATTGCAGAAAATGAATCATTCTTTGTTCTTAAAACCGGTACCGTTTTTGACGTTCTAGTGGGCTGCAAACCTTCTATTGAAAGGTTGGCCGAGTGGAGAACAAGTTGGTTTTGCTGCGTTAGGTGTTGGAAGTATTTTTTTTCATAAACTGGAAAGAGACGAATAAAACGGTCAATATTCATTGACGCATTTTCCGATACGCTAACTTGTGTAAAAAGCTTCAAAAATGGCACTTTATATTCTGTAATCACCGGTTCGACCAACTGAAGCTTTCGCTGAAAATATTGTTCAAAAAGCCGTTGACATTCCTTGGCGGTTTTGCCATTTCTCCAAGCACTTCCTCTAAAAATAATTTTTTGTGGCTGGCTAGGTTTCAAGAGAAGTTTTTTTATTTCTTCAAGAAAAGTTTTTTGACTAAACCAATAAAAAGTTTGCGGAAAATTGAGAATTTGCTGGTGGGGAAGTTGTTCAAAAAAAAGCGCTAAAGGAATGCCTGGGAATTGTTCCTCAATAAGTAAATCTCGTGCAAATAGAAAGGTGGCCTCAGGATTTTGCTGAAGTGCTTGTTCGAAAAATTGGATTTCTCGATTACTCAAATCATCCAAAAGAGGATTTGGCGAATCGACTCGAGAAATTGGCGAGAAGTAATTGCCAATAAAAACACATTGGTGAGCGGATGTTTTTTCAGAAAGGGAAGAGAACTTTGTGAAAACTTCCTTTAGGAACAAATCTTCTTGCCAAGAGTCTGGCCCAAAACCACGGCAAAAGATAATTTTGTAGAATTCTTGCTTGAGAACGTCCGACCCAGTTTCTGTTTCCGTATCTGTGAGAAGGGGTACCGAAAGGTGTTGTGATTTTAGCCATGCGGCGAGAGAATCAATGAAATGAGTCATTGAAAAAGCCACAATGAGCACTTTCGGTTGATCTGAAGAAATCTCACTCTGCAAGATATTCCGGTCGTCGGGCATGATTCTTTCATTCTAAAGCAGAAGAAATGAGAACGCCATCGAGACTTTTCGGAATTAAGATCTGGAAAGTTACTCTGAATCCGCTGAATCCATTGCCTGATTGGCTAGAGCATCAGCCACAGTATTTTTTTCCCGCAAAATGTGAGTTATCTCATATGGATAGGGGAGAGATTGAAGAAGTTGCCAAGCTGTTTGGGCAAGATCTTGTAAGCGGGCCTCTTTAATTTTCCAACGTCGATTGAGTTGCTCAACCATGAGCTTCGAGTCGGAATAAAAATGAAAAGAGATTTCTTTTTTTATCTCTTTTTGTTGTTGACAAAAGGTTACCAAAAATTGGAGCGCTTCAAGAAACGCGAGATATTCTGCTTCGTTATTGGTTTTTATTCCTAAAAACTTTGCTTCGTCAAAGATTTTCTCGCCAGTCGATGTTTCGATATGCACACCAACTCCGGCAATACCAGGATTGCTTCGAGATCCTCCATCAGTAAAAATATTTATTTTTTCCTGCATAATTAACGCATTATTTCCGCGAACTCAAGAAGACTACAAGGTTTCTGGGTTTTCTTCGACTTCTTCCACCATAGATTTTGGAGCAATCAACAAAACGCGTCGATCATCACGATCTTCAGAAAAAGTGGTAAGTTCTTGGAAACGTTCATCTTCAGCAATTGCGCTATGAATTTGATAACGTTCAAAGGAGTTAAGATTACGGAATTCAAATGGTCGCTTCGTTTCTAGAACTCGCTCTGCAACTTCCAAAGCCTTTTCTTTCAGCTTTTCCATCATTTGTTGGCGGTAGTGATTTACGTCCAAAAGAATTCTTTTGCCTTCAAAATCTTTTTTAAAAGCAAGTTTCGTTAATAATTCTAGTGCTTCCATGTTTTCGCCACGATTACCAATAAGTAAAGCCGCTTGTTTTTCAGGAACTTCGATGGAAATTTCAATCCGTTCATCACCCTCTGAGACTTGGATTGATAAGTCTTCGTCAATTCCTAAATGCTGAATAGTCTTTTGAAGATATTCTTGAATGGTCATTTCTTCCTTTGTTTCTTTTGTTTCCGTGCAAGTTTTGCTTTTTCTCGCAAATGCTTGGTATTTTTACTTTTTACTTCTTGAGTGTTTTTCAAAGCTTTCGGCGATGTTTGAGAGTTTCCACCTAAAGCTAGAAGCGCCGCCGCCATATCCGTACTCTTGGTTACTTTTGAAGGGAATAGGCTTTTGTTTTTAACAATCTTAGTTTGACTTTTTAGGTCAATATCGGGATTTTTCACATCCTGAAGTTGGTATTTGTGGAGAGAAGGAATTTTGCTCGCAAAACGGTTCCAATACACCGCAAAACCTCCCCAGCCAGAAACAAAATATTGCATAACAATGGAAAAAAGATTACCAATAATCCAGTAGAGAGCTAATCCTGAAGGAAGCCGTAAACCTATAAAAACCGTCATTAATGGCATCATGAAAATCATTTGTTGTTGCATGCTGGCAGCCATTTCGGCAACATCTTCTTCTTTTTTATTAGCCGCTTGGGTCGCAAGGTTTTTGCTTTGATTTGGAACAATATCTCGAGTTTGCGTGGCAGGGGATAGCATAATAGAAAGAAGAAATTGCGTAATTCCTGCCAGAACAGGAGCAATGTAATAATGATCAGCTTTACTCAGATCTAACCAAAGAAAAGAAAAATCCAAATCACCATGACTTCCTGAAAAAAGCGAAATTATTGTTTGATAGAGAATAATGAGAATCACAAATTGCAATAATTGCGGTAAACATCCAGCTAAAGGATTAATGTTATAGGAACGATAGAATTGCGCTTGCGCTAAAGCATAGCCCTGTTGGTCATTTTTGTACTGCTCTTTAAGTTTTTTCAGCTTTGGTTGCAATTCACGAATTTTTTTACTTGATTGAATACTTGGTAAGGTTAGTGGCAGTAAAAGACCTCGGATGATAATGGTGAAAGCAATAATTGCTAAACCTAAATTATTTCCCAAGACATCGTAAAGGAAAAGGATAAATTGGGCAAAGAATTGGATAAGTGTCGTCATATTTTTTAGTGATGGTAACAGCGAACTGCTCGGTACATTCCTTTTAGTAACCCGACAATTGTACCATTCTTTTTCATTTGCTCGACGGTATATTGACTACAACTTGGTTTTTGGTGACAACTCGCAGAATATCCAAAAACAGAAAAGAAAACTTGATGTTTAATTTCTCTAAGAAAAAGATAGATTCGGATTGACAGCTTTTCTGGTTGAAAAGTTTTTTTAGAAATAGGATTCATAAATTTTTGCAAAAAGGTCATCGAGTTCAATACTAAGATTTTGAACCAGTTCTTTTTTTTGAGAAGCAGATATTGGCAAAGCAAAAAGTTTTTTTTGCCACAGAAAAACAAGTTCTCCAGTTTTGTTGAAATCGAGCTTTTTCTCTAAAAGCGCGTAAACCAGACGCTGATAATAATGTCGTTCAACCGCTAAACGAAAGTGTTTTTTTGGCGTAAGGACAGCGACACGCAAGGGCTTTTCGGAAGATCTCACTAACAATAAAAAACTTTTTCCGTGGAATGCTTGAGAATTTCCGCGTTGAAGGATGCTCGCATTTTCTGGGTAGTGGAGATTAAAACGTTGTGTTTTTGCTAACATTTCTCTCCTGGGTTCGGTGAGAGCTACCAGTGCTTAACCACTGATAGTTTTTTCCGGCCATGAGCGCGGCGGCGTTTAATGACTTTTTGACCAGCCAAAGTTTGCATACGTTTCAAAAAGCCGTGCATGCGCATTCGTTTCTTTTTTTTGGGATTCCATGTTCTTTTCATAGAGGGGAATTATATCATAGATTTTCTAATCATTAACCCTGAAAGGCATAACCACGTAGAGGTAGTCAGACAGGCTACTTTCACGGAATTCTGCTGGTTTTAGACTCTCATTCATGAAAAAACTCAGACTTTCTGTCGAAACTCCAGAAAGATAATCAAGTAAGTAATGGATATTAAACGCAATTTTTCCTGTATTCTCATGCACATTTTTTAATGGAATTTCACCTTGATACTCACCATAGGAAGCTGAAAATGATCGAATAAGTAATGAATCTTTTGAAATTTCCAAACGAACAATATTGGAAGCATCGCGAGCAAAAATCTGAGCACGCTTTAACTCTTGAGTGAATTCTTCCGTATCAAAATTCACTTCAATCTGAAAGTCTGGCGGAATAATCTTGTTATATGGCGGATATTCTCCTTCAATGAGCCGAACATACATTTTTACGTTAGCCACTTGGAAAAGCAGTTGCTTTAATTCCTCAGAAACAATAATTGAAAAGTTCTCAGCGTTCTGTTGTTTGGCAATTCTTGATAATTCAGCCATAGCTTTTACTGGAACGAGTAATTCTTTCTCAAGAGAAAAGTTTTTGTCTTTAAAAAAGATCTGAGCTAAACGAAAACCATCTGTAGCGACCACTTCAAGTTGATCTGCTGAAAATTTCATGAGTAAGGAGGTAAGGACTGGCCGAGTTTGATCAGCACTGGCACAAAACATGATTTTACTCTGCATAATTTCGAGATCTTGAGTAGAAAGAGTAAAGGTATCACCAGTAACTTCCGGAAATTGGGGATACTCTTGAGCATCCTGGCAAGCAAATTTACTTTTAATTTTGCCTTGTTGGACAATGAGTGAGTTTTCCTGCAACTCCATAGAAATCTTGCCAGCTTTTAAAGAGTTGATGAATGCCTTGAAAGTTTCTCCATCTACTACCAATGAGCCCTCTTCTTGAACATCAACAATAAATTCTGTTTTTATTCCTAAATATAAATCTGTTCCTGAAAGGGTTAACTTGTTTTCTTCCGCTTTTAAAAGAATGGACGAGAGAATTGCCATTTGGGGTTTACTTGGAATGACTTTTTGCAAATAGCTGAGTGCTTGTTTTAGGTTTTCTTGTAAAACTTCGATTCGCATATTTGTATTGTATCTTTCTCTTATTTATTTAGTAGTTGTAGTAGTAGGCAGTGTTGAAAAGTGAAAAACCGCCACTTTTCTTTTTATTCTGCCAAGTGATTCGTCTTTTATTTGCTGTTCATAAAGTTCGAAAACACGTTTATTCTTTTGTTGTTTTCTGTGCAATAAAGCGGAAAACTTTTTAACTT
>CAZWOQ010000053.1:0-5240 GCA_964635585.1 uncultured Pseudomonadales bacterium
TGTGAGCTTCTATTTTGTCCATGTGTCCACAAACAAGACCCTGTTCATCCACCAGATTAACTTGATCGGCAACAACTTGTGAATTACTGAGTTTTGACATACAGCAATTATATTAGTCGCAAAAAATGCCCAAAATAATTCAGATATTGTACAGGAAGATTTACAAACAATGTTCCCGCTTTTCTTTTAGTCATTAAAAACTTTAACTTTTCAAATAAGTATTTTTGTTCAAACCAAGTATTTTCATTAATGCTATAATTACCAGATATGGATACGCATTATCTTCCAGAGGATCATGAAGCAACAATTGCTGAAAAATGGCAAAAGGCGGATGCCTTCAATCCCGACAGTTATTCGAGTGCAAAAAAGCAAGCAAGCTTTTGCATTATCATGCCTCCTCCAAATGCTAACG
The DNA here is from genome assembly GCA_964635585.1 of uncultured Pseudomonadales bacterium. GTDB lineage: Bacteria > Patescibacteriota > Microgenomatia > UBA1400 > PJMF01 > UBA1364. Next base: position 413 of record CAZWOQ010000053.1, read on the forward strand.
ATCCTCTCCACGTAGGGCACGCGATGTTCGTCAGTCTCGAAGATGTTTTCATTCGTTTTCATCGGATGTTGGGAAAAGATACTTTGTGGCTCCCTGGAACTGATCACGCAGGAATAGAAACCCAGTTCGTTTTTGAGAAGAAACTAAAAAAGGACGGCCAAAGCAGATTTCAATTTGATCGTGAGACACTTTTTCAAATGATTTGGAAATATGTCCAAGAAAATTCCGCCATTGCCGTAGAACAAATCAAGAAACTTGGTGCTAGTGCTGACTGGAGTCGTTATAAATTTACGCTCGATCCAGACATTGTGAAAACCGTACTTGAAACCTTCAAAAAGATGTCTGAAGATGGATTAATATATCGCGATAATCGCCTCGTTAATTATTGCCCAAAATGTGGCACTGCCTTTAGTAACCTTGAGGTTAATCACGAAACAAAGACTTCCTCACTCTATTACCTCAAATATGGCCCCCTAACGGTGGCAACAACTCGACCTGAAACCATGTTTGCCGATGTTGCGGTCGCGGTTCATCCAACTGATAAGCGTTACCAACAATACATTGGCCAAGAAATTACGGTTCAAGAGCCAAACGGAGAAATGAAAATACCGGTAATTGCTGATGACTTCGTCGATCCAGAATTTGGTACTGGAGTTGTCAAGATCACGCCATATCATGACTTTGCTGATTTCGCTGTTTGGCAAAGACATAAAGCAAGCTTGGCAGAACCACAACTTTGTATCGACTTTTCTGGTCGTTTAACCAACATTACGGGTAAGTATGCTGGCATGAAAGCTGCCGTTGCCAGAGAAGAAATAGTTAAAGATCTTCAAACAATGGGACTTGTCGAAAAAATAGACAAGAACTACCAAAATGCCGTGAGCAGTTGTTACCGCTGTGGAAATCCAATTGAACCCCTTCCCCTCCCCCAATTTTATATTCGTGTTAAAAAACTCACGCAGGCAGTATTAGAAAAACTTGATGCCGGCGAACTGATCGTTTATGGCGCTGGCCATGACAAAATTTTGCGCCATTGGCTTGAGAATCTCGAAGATTGGAATATTAGTCGACAAATTGTTTGGGGTATTCGCTTGCCTGTCTGGTACGATGTGAAAAAGAATCCAGAACTTGAAGTAAGCTTTGTTAATCAAAAGCAAGAGCGAATTTCTGGAAAAATCACTGAATTACTCAAGACGTATAGCCTTTCGGAAATTCAAGTGGGTCTTCAAAATTTACGAGCTCGAGTTGAAGCAGAATTTGAAATTGCTCAGACCGCGCCAGGAACGCAGTATCTTCAAGAAACTGACACTTTTGACACCTGGTTTTCCTCGAGTCAGTGGCCTTTTGTGACACTGATGAATAATAAAGCTGGGGATTTTGAACGCTTCTACCCAACTTCCATTATGGAAACAGGCTATGACATTCTTCCTTTTTGGGTCATGCGCATGCTTATGATGGGTCTCTATCGAACTGGGAAACTTCCCTTTCAGGAAGTCTATTTGCATGGTCTTATTAGAGATGCCCAAGGCCGGAAGATGAGCAAGAGTAAGGGAAATGTAATCAATCCTATGGAAATTAGTCAAAAATACGGCACTGACGCGCTGAGAATGGCACTTATCATTCGATCAACTCCAGGTTTAGACAAGTCAGTAGGTGATGGCGATTTCAAAGCCATGCGTAATTTGACTAACAAAATTTGGAATGCGAGTAGGTTTATATTGATGAATCAAGCAAAAGACTTAAAAGATACAAATAATAATGACCGGGAATTTCTTGAGAAACTCTCGCTTTTAGAAAAAGAAATTAGAAATAATCTCGAGACGGCCAAAATTGGCTTAGCTGCCGAAACCTTAACGAATGAATTTTGGCATTGGTTCTGCGATGTTTGTATCGAAGAAAGCAAAATTGGACAACTGAGTCAGAAGGTCTTACTCCAGGGACTCATTTCTTTTCTTAAAATGTACCATCCATTTATGCCTTTCGTGACCGAAAGCATTTGGCAAGAATTACAAAAGGCTCAATTGGTAAAAGAAAGCTCACTTTTGATTGCTCAAAGCTGGCCTGAAACCAAACCGACTTCCTAAAAATCACTCCTGCAGCTGGAGAGTTTTTTTTCTATAATGAGATCATGTCTCTTGTTGAATTTCTGAAACTAAGTTGCTTAATTCTAAAACTACTCTTCTCTTTGGGAAAACAGTTTATTTCTTGGATAAGCTGGAGATTTCGCAAACAGCTTCCGGCCCTACTTTTGATTATTGGCATCCTTATTTTCAATAGTCTCAATTTGTATTTGATTGAAAAAAGAAGTCAACCAACGGAAATTTTGGTCAATGTCCCACTTGATTACCAACTAAGCAGCAAAACTTCTTCTCTTTCAGAAGTTCAGACAGAAGCACTCTTGGAGAATTACCAACTTTTACTAAGCCTTGGCATAAAAAGCCGAGATCTTTTTCTCAATCTTGGACAAATTGAAAAAGCACTTGGGAATACAGAACAAGCCCAAACATATTTCACAGCAGCACTTCAGATTGATAGCGATATCTAAGAGTCTTTACTCTTCTTTTTTCGTCTCTTCGGTAGCAGAAGCTTCTTCAGCCTTTTCGCCAACACGTTCTGGCTCAGCTGGCTCTTCAGCAATCACTTCTTCAGGCTCCTCTTCTCGCTTTTCTTGGACGGAAACTAAAGTAACATCTTCTGGTTGAACGTCTTCGTCTAGAACTAGAGTTACTTTTTCTTTGTCGAAGTCAAGATCAGCTAAGGTAATGGTTTGACCAATTTCCTTCAAAATCGACTGATCGATGTTGAAACCCTCTGGTAAATCTGTTGGGAGTGCCTCTACTTCGACAGCATCTTGCACTAAAACTACCACTGCATTATCGATGTCAAATTCACCAGTTAATTCCACTGGAATTTCTGCCTTAATTTTCTCTTTCAAGTTCACTTTGCGGAATACAACATGAAGGACTTGGCCCTTGTAGTCATATTGGACTTCGTCAATCAAAACTGGCATTTCTTTTTCAACACCATCAATTTTAAGATAAACCAATCCTGTGTCACCAACTTCTTCATAGAGTTTTTTAAAAGCATTTGTTGCACAAGCAAGCGCCAGAGAATCTTTGCCTGATTGATACATGTTTGCTGGGATTGAACCCTCCCTGCGTAATGACTTTGGTTTTTGATCGGCTCGTTTCGAGACTGCAAAAGTAATTTTTTCCATATTCCCTTTCTGTAGAGATTTCTCTTCAAGAAAGAATATTCTACCACAAAGTTCTCAAGAAGACGAACTCAATGACAAGTCTTTTGACTATATCAAAAAGGAACAATAACGAAAACGCCAAAGTTCTAAGTTTAAGAGTCTTTCTAGAGATAACATCTAAAAGTATTCAATCTCCACGTGAAATTTATTGAAAACTCACCGCAAAGATAAAGTTGTCTTGATTATCATTTTGGAAATGAATGACTTGATTTTTGTATTCCGCCTGAGGAGCAATCAGTTGCGGCTTAAAGTTTTCGTCAAAAACAATGTTGTAGGCGGTCGTCTTTTGCAAAAACCCTGGTTGTTTTTGATCAAGAAAAACATAAGAAAATGGAGTTTTCATTTCATTTTTGATGAGATAGGTAAAGACAAGTGATTTTTGGCTCTTCGCCGGAATTTCTAAATACAGGGAAACCTGTTTTTTATTATCGATAATTTCTTGAGTAATAGAATTGGGATCCACGGTTTCATCATCGAGCTGAACTTTTTCTATTTCGGCTTGTTGGGGAATAAAGAATTGCAAGTAAAGTTTATAACTTCCTAAAGGCCAAGCCGTTGTTTTGCTTTCATTTTTAAAAGCAACTTGATGTTTATGCCGAATAAATTCTTTACTAATTCCTAAACTATGAGAAATAGTCTCACTCATGTAGCTATTCACCTTATTGATACCAACATTGTTTTCAACTTGATAGAATGAATCAAGAAAACAATGGTCTTGGACAAAGTTATTTGGGCAAATACTGTCAAGCAATTCTCCAGTCCAAACATTTGCCTTGAAAGCCGCCGACAAAGTTTCATCGCTGCTGTACGCAAGACTTTCTTTGGAAGCAAGAGCCTTCAGAACAACTTGATTTTCTTTATCTAATTGTTCTGGACTTTCTAAATGGAGCAATTTTTCCAGATATGCCGCAACTACTTTACCAGAGAAACTTTCTTGAAAGTTTTTTTGGTAATCCTGATTTGCAAGTTTTTCTTTGCTGGCAAAAAAGTTTTGGCTTTTAATACTTTCCCCATCGACTTCTACCCCATCTAGTTGATCAATTAACTGCAAAAGAGTCTGATAATTGAGAGTAACAACAGCATCAATTTTGCCACCAGTCGCTTGGTCAACAAACCAGCTCATGTCTTGAGCCGCCTGAGAAAAATTGGCAGCCCAATTACTATCACGAAACTCCAAATTTTCTTCACCAAGATAGTTTTGTAGTTTTGGATCAGCTTGGCGCTGGCCGAAATTTCCCGCCATAATATCTTGATTACTGAGAAGTTGCCTATCAACAAAATAGCCATTATTGAAACTTAATAATAAAGCTCCGTCAAGAAAACCTCCTGATGATCGCAATTCTGATTCGTCTTGGATTGCTAAAAGGATCTCTGTTCTTCCCCGACTAAGCAAAACTTCTTTAAAAGCTGTTAAAAATCGATTCTCTTGTTGAATAAGCTTTTGTTTACTTTCTAGAGTTTTTTCAATATTTGCCAACTTCTCTTTTTGACTTTCAGCAACTGAAAAATTATTTAAAAGCTCCAGCACAGCTCCCAAGTTTTGTTCTTCATTTCCGGTTTGAGTAAGGAGTT
>CAZWOQ010000054.1:0-5198 GCA_964635585.1 uncultured Pseudomonadales bacterium
AATTCACGGAAAGGCCAAGCTTCTTTAAGGAATTCTTAAGAATTTAGCGTTACAATGCTTCTATGAGAATTTTAGTTGTTGAGGACGAAGCGAAATTAGCTCGGGCGATAAAAAAGGCTTTAGAGTTACAAAAATACGCGGTTGATTTGGCTGAGGATGGACAAGAAGCTTTGGATGTGGCGTTGAGTGAAGCGCCAGACCTTATTTTACTGGATGCGATGTTACCAAAAAAAGATGGTTTTCGAGTTTGTCGTGAATTGCGGCAAGCTGGACTTCATAGTCCGATTTTGATGCTCACTGCCAAAGGACAAATTCAAGACAAAATTGCTGGTTTGGATGCGGGAGCTGATGACTATATGGTAAAACCATTTTCTTTCGAAGAGCTTTTCGCGCGGATTCGTGCTTTGCTCCGGCGTTTGGGTCAAGACAAAGATCCTGTTTTGCGGGTGGCGGATTTGGAACTCAATCCTCAGACTTTATTGGTGAAACGCGCAGGGAAAAACGTCACTCTTTCTACAAAAGAATTTGCCATTCTTGAATATTTACTACGGCATAAAAACTCAGTGATTTCTCGTGAACAATTGCTTGACCACGTTTGGAACTATGATGCGGAAGTATTGCCAAGTACGGTTGAAGTGCATATCAAACATTTGCGCGACAAGATTGATAGCCAAAAACAAACAACCTTGATCGAAACCGTACGTGGTTTTGGTTATGTGATTCGGGAAAAGAAAGTCTAAAAATGTTCCGTTCAGCTCGACTACAACTTACTGCTTGGTATTTGCTTATCATTCTTTTAGTGAGCGGCGTTTTTAGCATGGCCTTTTACAATGTTTCTACTCGCGAAGTGAGACGAGCTTTGGAGAGGAATACTCAGGAAAATCTCTCAAATCAGACTATGATTTTTCGAGTTTCTCCACCTCGTGGTCCTAGTTTGGAAGAACTCGAAGCGGCTCAGTTACGTTTGAGGAATTCACTTTTCTTGATTAATTTGGTGATTATTGTGGTGGCGGGTTTGGGTGGATATTGGTTGGCCGGTCGGACTTTGCAACCGATTCAACAAATGGTTGATGAGCAGAATCAATTCATTTCAAATGCTTCGCATGAACTGCGGACACCTTTGGCAACTTTGCAAGCGGAGATGGAGGCAAATCTTTTACAGAAAAAAATTTCTGATAAAGAGGCTCGCGAGTTAATAAAAAGTAATCTTGAAGAGCTTGATACTTTGCAAAATCTTGCGAATAAATTGTTGCGATTGACTCAGCTCCATTCGCCCTTTCAAAAAGAACAGTTTGAAAAAGTTTCACTAGATTTATTGCTTGCTCGGAGTCAAAGAAACCTGTGGGGTTTAGCGAGAAAAAAGCAGATTGATATTTTTCTGCCCAGCACTCAGCTTTTTGTTTGGGGAGATGAATTGGCACTTCAGCAATTGTTTACGATTCTTTTTGATAATGCTCTGAAATACAGTGCGAATAAAAAAGAAGTGATTGTGCTCGCAAAGCAACAGCGCAATCAGGTTTTGGTTGAAGTTCGCGATCAAGGTTTAGGGATGTCACAGCTGGATCAACAGCATATTTTCGAACGTTTCTATCGTGGCGATAAAGCTCGTTCTGGTTCTGAAGGCTTTGGCTTGGGTTTATCCATTGCTCAGCAAATTGTTTCGCAGCATCGGGGAAAATTAGCAGTGAAAAGTGTCCTTGGCAAAGGCAGTAGTTTTTTTGTGACCTTACCATTAGCAAGCAAAAAAGAAGGAAAAGAATTTTCTTAAGCAGAAATTAAGAATTCTTCGCTACACTTACGCCTATGAAAATTTTGCACTTGATACAAACGCTTTTCAAAAATGGCAAAGAAGCTTTTTTCGGACTGGGCAAGAAACAGAAGATTGCTGTAATTGTTGGCTTTCTGCTTATTTCTGCTGGAGTAATCTATTTCCTTTTTCAGCGTCAAAATACTCCTGAAGTGACCTATCAAACAAGTAAAGTTAGCAAAGGCACTTTGGTAACTTCTATTTCTGGAACGGGCTCAATTTCTTCGGGAAATAGTACGAGTATTACTACGGCAGCAACTGGTACAGTCAGTAAAATTTATGTTTCGAATGGTGACCAGGTTAAGAAGGGTGACAAAATTGCTGAAATTACTTTAGACGAGTACGCAACCAAACAACGCGCGGAAGCATGGGCAAAATATACGGAAGCGTTGACGGCTGTCAAAACAGCGCAAAAGAATAAGATTCAATACGATATCGCAATGTGGAATGCGCGTCAAGCAATTTTTGATGCTCAGGATGAAATTGAAGACATGAATAATGGCGAGGAGAATCCAAAAACAAAAGAAGATTACACAGATTCTGAGAAGGTTGTTGTTAATAAAACATTAGAAGAATCACAAGCTGCTTTTGCTGAGGCAGAACTGAAATACAAAAATGCTGACGCAGAAATCAGTAAGGCTAAAGCCAGTGTGGCAGCTGCATTAGAGGACTATCAAGAACTTTCTCCAACCATTACGGCCCCAGCTGACGGAACAGTGAGTAATTTAGCCTTGGCAGAAGGAGTAATTATCGAATCTTCTGAAAGCAATTCAGGCTCTTCGGATAGCTCTGATGATTCTTTTACAATTTCTTCGCAAAAAATTGGTCAAATCGACAATAAGGATGGCCAGTTCCAAGCAAAGATCTCTTTGACTGAACAGGACGTGATTAGTGTCCAAGCGAACCAAAAAGTGACTTTAACGCTCGATGCTTATGAAGATAAGACTTTCACCGGAAAAGTACTGGCGATTGATACTGCTGGCTCAGTGAGCTCTGGTGTGACTGGCTATCCAGTAACCATCCTTATGGATGCCACTGATGTCAATATTTATCCCAATATGGCAGTGACTGCAGAAATTATTACCTCTATTCAAACGGATGTACTCTTGGTCCCAAGTACGGCCATTACGACAAGTAATGCGGTTTCAAGTGTGCAAGTGATGAAAGATGGGCAGGTTAGCTCGGTTGAAGTGGAAATTGGCAACAGCAATGACAGCCAAACAGTGATCCTTTCTGGTTTGAGTGAAGGCGATGAAGTCATAACTTCTTCTGCTTTACTGAATAACTCAGCCGCCAATAATAGCGAAAGCTCGGCTTTTAGTAGTACAAACAGCAATCGAAGTAGTAGCAGTACCCGTCTAGAGGGTGGAATGGGAGGAGGCTTCCCAGGGGGAATGCCTTGATGACGAAAAATTTGATTGCAGTTTCCCATTTAAGAAAGGTGTATCAAGTTGGTGATGTTGAGACAGTGGCCTTAGACGATGTGAGTTTTCAGATAAAAAATGGTGAGTTTGTAGCGATTATGGGTCCATCTGGTTCAGGAAAGTCAACTCTCATGCACATCCTTGGAGCACTCGATAAACCAACTTCTGGAACTTATATCCTTGATGGCAAAAATGTTGAATCCCTTTCTGACGATGAGCTTGCTGACATCCGGAATCAAAAAATTGGTTTTATTTTTCAAGCCTTTAACTTGCTTCCTCGTACCAGTGCCATGAAAAATGTCATGTTACCGATGCGCTATGCCGGCATACCTTTAGCCGAACGAGAAAAACGGGCTAAACGTTATCTAGAGATGGTTGGCTTAGGTCATCGGCTCTACCATAGTTCGAATCAGCTTTCAGGAGGTCAGCAGCAGCGGGTTGCCATTGCTCGAGGTTTATCAATGAATCCAGCAATTCTTTTAGCTGACGAACCAACGGGAAACATTGCTTCCTCTCAGGCAAATGAAGTGATGGAAATTTTTCAAAAGCTTAATAAGGATGGTCACACAATCATTATGATTACTCATGAACCAGACATTGCTGAGCATGCTCAGCGAATTATTATGGTGAAAGATGGTGAACTGGTCAGTGATCAAATAAATAAACACCAGCGTATTGCCCAGAATGATTTAAAACAAGATATTTAATATGAAAAATAATGATTTTCGCGAAGTGCTCTCGGAAGCCATCACCAGCCTCACAACCAATACATTGCGGACTGGTTTGGCGATGCTTGGTATCGTGATTGGTATTGGCAGTGTGATTGCTCTTGTCTCAATTGGTCAGGCGAGCCAGCAATCCGTCAAAGAACAAATCCAGTCCATTGGTTCTAATCTTCTCACAATCAGTCCAGGTTCACAGCGAACAGGCATTGTGCGTGGAGCAATGGGTGGTGGAACCACTCTTACGTATGATGATGCTTTGGCTATTGAATCAAGCGAAGCGGTGACTTCTGTAGCTTTAGTGGCTCCGACATATTCTTCCAGGTCTCAAGTGATTGCTGGATCAAACAATACCAACACTCAGATTATGGGCGTTACAGCGGCATACCAAACGGTAAGTAATTTGACAATGAGTGCGGGTAGCTTTTTGACAGAGAGTCAGGTTGATTCGCAAAGCAAAGTCGCGGTCCTCGGCGCAAGTGTGGTGGAGGATCTTTTTGGCAGTAATGTGAATCCTGTTGGTCAAAATATTCGCATCGAAGGAAAAAACTTTCTTGTGATTGGCGTCACGGCATCGAAAGGGGGAAATAGTGTCCAGAGCCAAGACGATATGATTTTTGTGCCGCTAAGCACCGCGCAAAAGCAGCTTTTTGGGGTAAAGTACCTCAGTTCTATTCTGCTTCAAGTCAAAACCCAAGACCAAATGATTCTTGCTCAGAATCAAGTCGGTTACCTGTTACTTTCAAGACATAATATTGATGAGCCGGCCAGTGCTGATTTTAGTATGCGTTCCCAGGAAGATATTTTAGAGGCGGCGACCAGCGTGAGTAGCACGCTGACGGCTTTGCTTACTGGGGTCGCCGCCATTTCGCTTTTGGTCGGTGGTATTGGAATTATGAATATTATGTTGGTGACGGTGACGGAAAGAACTCGAGAAATTGGTCTGCGTAAGGCTCTTGGTGCAAAAAAACGCGTGATCATCCAGCAATTTCTTATTGAGTCAGTGCTTCTTACATTTTTAGGGGGAATTTTGGGAATTATTTTAGGGATTTTGGTTTCGTATCTGTATTCTCTATATGCCAGTTCTCTTTTTGTTATTTCCGTTTTTGCGATTGTTTTAGGATTTGGTGTTTCAGCGGTGATTGGGGTAGTTTTTGGTCTTTATCCAGCTCGGAGAGCGGCAGATTTACAGCCAATTGAAGCATTGCGTTACGAGTAAAAATTTGAAAGAAGAAAGGTCAGATG
>CAZWOQ010000055.1:0-5191 GCA_964635585.1 uncultured Pseudomonadales bacterium
CCCTCCCTCGGGTATAGGCATTCGGGTTTTTTATTGATTAATCAAGCCTTTTCGCTCTACTCGGGGAGTTCCAGGCAGAATTAATTCCCGCATACATTTGCACCAGAATAAAAAAATTACTCAATTTCTCAGGGTTTCCCAGGCCAAATCTAGCAAATTAGATCCTATAATTATTGAGTTTTCCACATTTTTCACGACTTTACTTATCTATATCAAACTATATCACTCTTCCCTGTTTCCAGATGTCTAAAAAAATATTTCTCTTTCTTTTGAAACTTTAGATCTAAATAATCTCGGGAAAACTCTTAGCCTGAAGCTGAAAACATCTGTCATTGGCTGCTTTGAAACTTCTTTTAACCTGGAAATTTTTTACCTTCTCCCCTTGTTTTTTTTGAACTTACTTCCCCATTTTTCTTTGAATTATTGAGGAAAAAATGAAAAATTTTCCTGAAAAGCGGCTCCATCCATTCACAATGAAAGCGAAAATTGAGATTTTTCTTTTTTGCTCCTCTGCTCTTTCATAAAAAGTATTGATATATCAATCTTTTTATATATTTATATCTGGGAGCTATTTACCAGGAAAGGTCAAGATAAAGGCTAAAACCATAAAAATGCTTACTAAGACATATTCATTAAGGGTGTTCCGGAAAAGCCGGCCACGAAGAAAATTCTGCAAAATACTAAGACCAATATACATTAAAGACATTACGTAAAGCGAAGAATACCACAGTGGGATTGGCAAAAATGAAAACAGCAAGGCAAATTCCGCCAAAACCAGGGTGAAAATCCCTGTGTAAGTCAGCAAATCTTTCGAAATGCCGTTTTTGAGCTCAATCACCCACAAGGACATGAGTATCAGAGGAAAATGCGATACAGCCACAAGAATTGCATTGCCGTAAAATGGAAGTTTCAGAGAAAAAATAGCATTAGTGAACAATAAGGAAGTAATTAAAGTAAAAAACAAAGAAGTAGCATGAGCCGCATAAAGAAGTTGGATCGTCCTACCTTTTGCCACTGAAAAGATGTTTGAAGTCAAGAAAAGAGCGTACATTCCAAGTCCAAAAATAAACAGAATCACTAAACGTGACCAAAAAACCTCAGGCAAAAGGAAATAAAAGAGCGAAACCGAAGCCGCGTACATGGCCGGAAATGGCACAATTGTTAACCATTCATGGGGCTGTAGGTCTTCCCAAAGAGCCCAAGCTGAGATGACATAAGAAAGCACAAAAAGCAAACCGATGGCGTAGTAACGCCAATCAAGATTAATATATTGAGTGGCTAAGAGACCCAAACTCAATAAGATGGAAGCAATCACAAATTTCTCGCGTCGCCGCATACCTTTATTCTTGCGTATCTTCTGGCAAATCACAAGCCGCAAAGACATCTTCGACATCTTCCAGTTCACGTAGCTCATCAACCGTTTCTTGAACTGCCGTCATTTGGGCATCGTCTAAAGTCAACTTCATTGTTGGAGCAAACTCGGCTTCATTTTTTCGCTCAAACATATATGCCGCCGAACCGGGAGCTCCCAGAGAACCACCACGTTTGCTGAGCGCATTGCGAATTTCTCCAGCTGTTCGATTGACATTATTTGTCAAAGCAATAATCATCAAGGCCACGCCACCAGGAGCAAAACCTTCATAAACGATTTCTCGAATCTGTCCCGCACTCCCTTTGCCTAAAGCAACATCAATAGCACGCTGGACATTATCTTTTGGCATGTTGGCCATCCGAGCCTTGTCGAGAATTAAACGCAGTGCCGCGTTATTATTTGGATCACCAGAGCCACCTTGTTTGACGGCCGCCCGGATTTGTCGAGAAATTTGGCTGAACACTTTGCCTTTGACAGCATCCACAGCCGCCTTGCGATTCTTGATATTATTCCATTTACTGTGTCCTGACATAGCACCTTTCTGAGGGATATTTCCCTATTATACTCCCCTCTTTTGGCAATTTTTCCTTGACGTCTGCATCTGGAAAAATCTCCTTGACAAGGGCTGCATCTCCCTGTACCATTTGTCGGAACTTTTAATTACCTTAAAAGAAAGCTATCCTACCGATATGCAAAGCCAACTTCTCCTTCGTCAACAAGCCATTCAATCGGCTAAAGACGCCAACTGGCTAGAGGCGATTCAGCTCAACCAAGCAATTGTCTCCCAAAACCCTCGTGACCTAGAAGCCCTCAACCGTTTGGGCCTAGCCTATCTGAAAAATGGGCAAAATACAGAAGCAAAAAAAACTTTTCTTTTGGTTCTTTCGCTCGACAAATCAAATATCATTGCCAATAAACATCTTAAAAATATAAAAAATAATGGTAATACGCCAGATATTGTTTTTAGTAATAACATTGATTTCATTGAAGAACCCGGTAAAAGCAAGATCGTCAGTTTGCACCGTTTAACCAGCAAAAACTTACTGAGTCATCTCAAAGTTGGCCAAAGTTGCCAACTCCAAATCAAAAACCGTTACATTAGTGTCACCGATGAAGATGGTCATCACATTGGTGCTTTGCCAGAAGATCTGTCTTTCCGTCTGAGTAACCTGATCAAAACTGGCAATATCTATAGCTGTGTCATCTATAAAGTCTGTGACAATCAGTGTGCTGTTCAACTCAAAGAAGTCGAAAGATCGAAAAGAAACGCGCAAGTGCTTTCTTTCCCAGCAAAAATCCAAAATAAACTGAATTCACTCAATGATGATTTCGTTTTGGAAGAAGATATTCCATTTGAAACAGGTTTAGAAGAAAACGACTTTGAACTCGGAGGTTTTGGCACCAATAGCGAAGCTGATGAAGAGCTCGATTCAAGCAACAATCGCTACGAAAAAGAAGATATTTAGTTGCTGGATTCCGAATCGGCTACCAACAAATTTTCCCCAAGTATCAATACTAAAGCTGCTCGATATTCTTGCGTGACTGAGGCATCCTCTCGAACTTCTAAAAAGGGCCAAGCAGCATGCAAGCGCTGAACAAGCTGGCGACAGTGAGTATTCCCATCAGTGATGAGCTGGCTGTTTCCAAGTGTTGCTTTCGCATTCTCTTTCCGAACAACCGAAAAATTGGCCGTTTCTAAAACTTGACTTAACTGGTTGGCTAAACCACTTTGTTGAGTTGCATTAACAATGCTGAGCGGACAATCATAGGCTTTCTCTCCTTCTTGCCACCAAGATGTTTTTCCAAAATCTTCTTGTTGGAGCGGCACATTTTTCAAAAAATTCTTTGTCTCTTCAGGCAAAAATTCCGCCTCAAGCAAAGTCGTTTCTGAAAAAGGAGCATGCAATTCAAAACTCTGATCAAGAAAAACACCCAACTGCATGGACCAAAAAAAGTTTGGAAAATCAGGATTAAAAGCAATTTTGCTCGGAGATTTTTCTGTTTCCGAAAAACTGACTAGAGATGCCCATTCGCTGCGCTTTTGCTTTACACGAAAAAGCAAAAGCGCTTCCGGTTTCCCTGAACGTAAGAGCAAAATCTTTTGATCACTTTGAATGCTCTTTCTTTCCAATAGCCAAGTGCGCAATTGCCAAACTCCCAGCAGCATTGCCAAAAGAAGCAAAAGAAAGACTGGTAAAAACAGCCAAAAAGAAGAAACTACCGTTTTTTTACTGGATTCAACAGTTTTTTCTTTATTTCCCCTTCTCCGTTCTTCGCGAGATTCAGCAGATAAAGCGGGCAGTTTTTCCGCAGTCGCCGCCAAAGAATGATTCTTTGATTTGCTCAAATGAAATTTGGCCTGTTCCGCTTTATTCGGTCGATAATCTCGCATCCCTTCATCCTAGCAAAAGTTAGAAGAACAAAAAAGGCCCGAGCTTCCGCTCGGGCCTTCTCTCATTTCCTTCAAAAATTTATTCACCAATTTGATAGCGAACAAAGCGGCGAATTTCCATCTTTTCCCCAATTTTGCCACTCAAAGCTTTAACCATTGTGTCAACCGTTTTTTCCGGATCTTTGACAAAATCTTGAGCAAGTAATTCTTCGAGATTTTCTGGATTCATCGCAACAATTTGCATTGCGATATCTTTTGCCAATTGACGAAATTCTTCATTTTGCGCCACAAAATCAGTTTCGCAAAGAACTTCAACCATTGCGGCAATCGCACCAGTGTTATGTACATAGGCAGCAATAAAACCAGCTTTGGTTTCTCGATCTTGGGTTTTTTCTACACGAGCTAAGCCTTTAGCTTCAACGATTGCTTTCGCTTTCTCCAAATCACCATCAGCTTCTTGCAAAGCTTTCTGACAATCCAAAATTCGCGCGCCAGTACTCTCTCGTAATTGTTTAATTAAGTCCATGGAAATGGCCATAGGGCTTCCTTTCTGCTCTCGCTGTTATTTTTGTTCAGCGCGACCCGCTTTATAGGCGGTAGCAACTTGATCAACTACAAACTGAATACTCTTGACTGCATCATCATTCGCTGGAACAACAATTTCCAGAGGTCGAGGGTCGGTATCAGAATCCGCCAAAGCCAAAACTGGAATATTTTCCTTATTTGCTTCTTCCACAACTAAATCATCATGCTTGGCTCCCGCCACAAAAATGCAATCTGGACGTTGTTTCATCCCTTTCAAACCAGCAAAAAAACGTTCTAAACGGCCTAATTCTTTTTCTAATTGCACACGCTCATATTTGGTGTAACCCTTGTAAAGGTTATTTTCCAAACCACTGCGAATCTCTTCCATTCGTTTAATCGACTTACTGATTTGATCCCAGTTCGTCAACATTCCACCCATCCAACGAGAACTGATGTAAAAACAACCCGCTTCCGCGGCTGCCGCCTTCACCAAGTCTTTTGCTTGTTTTTTGGTGCCAACAATCAAGAGCGTCTTGCCCTCTTTGGCTAAATCAAACACAAAATCATAAACTTTTTGCATTTGTTCAGCTGTTTTCGCTAAATCAAACAAGTGAATACCATCTTGCTCACCGAAAATAAAATCGGCCATTTTTGGATGCCACTTACTGACTTTGTGACCGAAATGACAACCTGCTTCAAGCAAGCTTTGTAAATCATATTCAGGAGCATGTTTGGGAGAATAGGTATCTGCCATTGTTGTCCTTGTTTATCTAGATTTCTTCTAGAATGGTGCTTGCGGGCATATCAGGACGATTCCGCACAAGTACCCAAATTATTACGTATTTTGTGATTATAACACAAAAATGGGGCTTCCTCAAGTCCACTTGAGGAAGCCCCAAATC
>CAZWOQ010000056.1:0-5009 GCA_964635585.1 uncultured Pseudomonadales bacterium
GCTTGGCAAGTTTGACCGGGAAATATCCAAAATCATGAAAAAATTTTGGCTTTTTTGTTATTTTGCTCTTTTTCTGCTCTATTTCCTTTTTTCTTTTGTCTTTACCGATCCAAATTTAACTTTACTTTCAGCAGCTTGGTATCTTCGTTTTCAAACTTGGCTCTGGCAAAACATTTTACCGCAACAAGAGCTGCGCACGAGCATTTTTCTTATCCTACAACTGCTTCTCTTTGCTAGCTATCTTTTTCTTGGAAAACAGCATTTTTTTGATCTTGGCAAATCTAAAAAAGCTTTTTTCCAATTCCTTTTTGCGAGTGGACTCTTACTTGTTTTTGCCTATAACGCCTTGTCTTATGACATATTTAACTATCTCTTTAACGCAAAAATGGTCCTCCAATATCATGCCAATCCACATATCAATGTCGCTCTAGATTTTCCTCAAGATACTTGGTTGCGCTTTATGAACAATGTCCATACACCTGCTCCCTATGGGTATTTGTGGACTTTCTTTTCCTTGCCACTTTTCTTGCTCGGACTTCAGAAATTTCTCCCAGCTTTACTGGTTTTTAAACTTGCTTCCTTAGCTCTCTTGCTTATTTCCGCAGGACTTTTTGAACAATTCCTGAAGAAAGAAAATATATCAAAACCCTACGAAAAACTTGCTTGGGTCTTTCTTAATCCCTTCATTTTGATTGAACTGATTGCGAATGGCCACAATGATCTTTGGATGCTCTTACCAAGTTTTTTTGCTATATTTATAAGTCGTTATTGGCAAAAAAATCTGAAAAACGCGGCGCTCGTCATTCTTCTCCTCACTATTTCCATTGGAATTAAATTTGCGACCCTCAGTATCCTTCCTTTTGTTCTCTATTCTTGGCTAGCTCCTCACTTTCACTTTTCGTCTTGGTTGAAAAACCTACAAAATTGGTTCGAAAAATATTATTTTGATTGCTTGGCTCTGGTAAGTTTCTTGCCACTTCTGACTGATCGTTCCAAGCAGTTTCTTCCTTGGTATCTAAGTTGGTCACTCTTCTATGTTATTCTCGCAAAGAACCGCTGGCTTAAACGCATTTTGCTCTTCTTTAGTTTTTCTTCCATGTTGCGCTATCTTCCTTGGGTTTATTACTTGCCATGGATGAGTTTTGATCAAAAGGTCCCAGACTACCTATCTTGGCAAAAAGCTCTTACCTGGGGAATACCAGCCATTTTGCTCTTGCTTTCAAGCATAATTCTCCGCTTTAATAAAAACAGTGCGAAAACTCACTAAAAAATTCTGGCCGCTTTTTGTTTTTCTACTTGCTTTCGCTGTTTGGCTTTTTCATTTATTAAAATTACCAGTTTTTGCTGATGAAGCAATTTATATTCGTTGGTCGCAACTCATTATGGATGATTGGAAACGCTATCTTTTTTATCCAATGAATGATGGTAAAACGCCCTTACTGATGTGGCTGATGCTCCCCTTCCAGTATTTTTTCCAAGATCAGCTCTTTGCTGGACGATTTGTTTCCGTTTTGGCTGGTGGTGTAGCACTTTTCTTTATAATGAAAATTGCCAAAATTTTTGATCAATCGGGAAAAGCAAGCAAAGTCGCCGCTTTTTTGTTAATTTTCCTTCCTTACAGCTTTTTTTACATTCGTCTAGCTGTTACCGATGCTTTACTTTTTGCCATGTTGAGTATGAGTTATTACTTTCTGCTTCGCTTCCTTCAAGCACGAAAAATCGCTTTTTTCTTGGGCTTTGCTTTGAGTTTCTTTCTGGCAATTTTTAGCAAAACGCCAGCTCTTCTGGCAATTCCCGCATTTTTTGTTGCTCCATTGTTTTTTGAAAAATCACTTCAACCAAAGAATCTTATTCGAAGTAAGTCTTTTTGGAAAAATCTTTTTTTCTTGGGATTAGGATTCTTCTTATCTGGGCTTCTTTTTTACAGTTTTCGCTTCGTCCCGCTCTTTAGCCAACTTTTTGGAGTGGGTTCAGGTTTCTTGTATCCCTTAAAAACTTTGATGAGCATCGAGATCTTTTCTATTTTTTGGCGAAATTTACGTTTCTTTGCCGAACAGGCATTCTACTATCTGACACCGGGACTTTTATTCTTTCTTATTCCATTTGGCAAGAGATTTCGTAAAGAGCAACTTTTGCTTCTTCTCTCAGCCTTTCTCTTTCTTATCCCACTTTTGCTCCTCGGACGAGTGATTTACTCTCGTTACTTTCTGCCCAGTGTCCTTTTTTTCATTCTCTCGGCAAGTCTTGGTTACTTGAGCTTTCCCAAAAAAGTGCTCCGTCTCATCATAAGCTTCTTCATCGTAATACCGCTTGCTTACTTCATTTTTACAAGTTATTTTGCTATCGATTCGCTTCCTTTGAGCAAAAATGACCGAAGCCAATATTTAGAAGAGTGGTCAGCAGGCCAAGGAATCAAAGAAAGTGTGATTTATATTGAAGAATTGGCAAAAACCCAACGCGTCAGTGTTGCAACTGAGGGAAGTTTTGGCACTTTACCAGATGGAATTCTTCTTTACCTGCATGGGAAAAATGTTGATAACATTTACGTTGAAGGAATTGGTCAACCCATCTATCAAATCCCCGAAGTTTTCTGGGAAAAAGCCGCAGGTTCTGACACAATTCTTTTGATTGTGAATTCTCATCGACTGAAAGCCGATACACAACAATGGCAATTGCTTCAAGAATATTGCCGACCAAATCAAGCAGCTTGCCTACAAGTTTGGCAACTTCCATTGCCAAAAACTTTGTAACTTTCTGGTTACTTTCTTTTGTTAAATTATCTTTGTGTCAGCGGAATACGAAGAGATACTTCTCAGCAATCTGCGTTATCCTCTCAAAAAAATTCTTTTGCAGAGTCAAAATTTACTGAGTGAAGCTCAAACTTGGTCAAACCAAAGAAAGCTTCAACAGCTTCGTTGCGAAACGGAAGATCTTTTGCATTTTTTGGAAAAAAGTCGAGATCAAACAAAAATTTTTTTTGTCGAAGAAGCGCTTCAGGAGTGCATAGAAATTCTGAACCATTTATATCCAGAAGCACTGATTTGTTTTCAAAGAATGGAAAACAAACAAAGTATGATTCAGGGACAAAAAAGCTTTTTTCGACAAATCTGCCTTTGCCTACTTCAACAAGCTCTCCTTGCTTATAGAAAAAAAGACAAGCAATACCTCTTACTCACGCTCTCTCCAGAAAAAAACTTTCTCAAGTTCACCATTACTCATGGTGGAAGAAATTTTCCCCGGTGGCAACAGAGGTTTTTTCAAGTCACAGATATTCTTCGAGAAAATTCGGCGAAGAAAAGTTTTTCGAAAATTCAGCTTGCCCAACGTCTTATTGAAAAGCACTTCTCGGGAAGGCTTACTCTTTTGAGTCAGGGAAAACGGGGAAGTACTTTTTGTTGCTACTTCCCTCAGAAGTTTTTAGGCGATACCCAAGACCCTTAACCGTTTCTAGAGTTTTTGCCTGTTTTCCAAGTTTCTTACGGATCCGACGAATATAAACACAAAGAGTTTTCTTACTTAATTCCGTATAACCATATCCCCATACGGCTCGAACCAAAGTATCAAAGGGCACAATCTTGTTTGCAGAATCTAAAAGGCACTCAAAAATAAGTTGTTCTTGATGACGCAAATCTATACAATAATTTGCCTGAGAAGAATCACAGAATAATAAAGAACCAGAATGGTATTGCAAACACGGATTAATGGGTAATTCTTCACTCACTACGAGACGACGTTTTTTTAATAAATTCAAAACTCGAAGCCGAAATTCATGAATATCAAAAGGTTCTAGAATTAATTCATCAACCACCTTTAAAAATTCCAAACGCTGCTGAGTGCAAGAAAGTTTGCCATAGGCCAAAATCAGTAAAAATGGATCTTCGGTACGAACTTGTTCAAGGAAAGAAAGACTACTTTCTTTGCAAACTTGACAGTTAATGATAAAAAGAGAAAAATGCCGTTTTTTCAACCAATGCTCAGCCCGAGCGAAATCTTTGCACTGAAAACAGTGAGCAGTAAGACCTGCCATAACGAATTGCAATCTTCGTAGGTACTGATTTTCTGATTCGACTTGTAGAATTCTCAGCATGGCTTCCTTTCATGAGGAGAAGATACTTACAAAAACAAATTTTGTTATATAATCAATAGATAAATTTAACATTACATTTAGCTTAAGAAAATTTTCCCGGGTAGTGAAATGGCATCACAACTGACTCTGAATCAGTTATTCTAGGTTCGAATCCTGGCCCGGGATCACTCAGGACCAGAATTAATTTAGGGAAAAATAATCATCAGCCAGATTCCAACAACCTGGATTGGCTTTAATATAGGTACTTACCCGTTCAGAAATTGCTTCAATCTTTTCTTGTACAGCTTGATCCTTTTCTAAACGAATTGGGTCAACCTTCACTTGCAAATGTTTTTTTGTATCAAGAATTGCATAAACTGAAAAAATTGGTAATTGAAATTTTTCTGCTAACCACAGAGCTCCGCTCGACATTGAAAAACGGCTTCCAAAAAAATCAACTTCTTGATTATGCTTAACCGGAAGAATGGCATCCATCGCCAAAATCACAACGCCTTTTGCTTTGACGACTCGCTGGACTTCTTGCATTGCTCCACCAAGTAAACACATTTTTACTGAATTGTCAGAAAGGTACTGGTAAATTTTTTCTTCCATTTTCCGGTTGTAGGTTGTTCCTCGAATGGGGACCACCACTGGTCTTTTCAAACGATTCGCCAAGGCAACCACAGGTAAGTAATTTACGCTTAAGTGAGGCACTACTAGAATTACTGCTTTTTTTTGCAATGAAGCTTCCAAACGATTTATGCCATTACTAAAAATCTCATACCGTGAAGCAATCCGCTTTTTTTTCATCATTTTGAGTGAATACAATACGTTACGATGATAATTCTGAAAGCTCTTTCGTGCCAAGTGGCGTAGTTCACTTTCATTCTTTTCGGGAAAAATAAAACGCTGATTATTCCAAAGCGTGTGATAAATTTTTTTC
>CAZWOQ010000057.1:0-4985 GCA_964635585.1 uncultured Pseudomonadales bacterium
CCAACCGAAACTTTTTTCGGAAATTTCCCCAACTGATTGGCAAAACATTCGCCAAAATGCCCAGCCCCTGCTTTTTCCTGAACTTCGTGATCAGAAAGTCAGTCCCAAGACCAGTTATATTTACCAAAATAACCAATATGCCATTGCGGGTCGGAATCCGGTCCGCTTGGTTTTTTACCCAAAAGATGACTATGGTTTTCCCGTTAGTTTAGCGGAACTCCCACAAGTTCGTTCCGATCAAGCAGATGACCAGATTCGTTTGCAAAAACAAAGTCAACAGAATGGCATGCTCTTTATTGACATTGAGAGAACTCAACCTGGAAAAAGCGAAATTCGCATCGAGCAAGATGATTTCCAAAGCAGTCTTCCCATTTACTTTGCAGCAAATTGTAAAAATGAATTCGGTCGATGTCTGAAAGAACCGCAACTGGCCTACTGGTATTTACGAGCAAAACTTGGAGACTACCAACGCAGCCTTCAAGCCTGGTGGCGCGAAGCCCACTAATTGCTCTTTCCAAAAAACTTGTTAGAATGGCAGGACGAAAGCGTTGTTCCAAGGAAAATTTTTATGCTCAGTTTATTACTGCAAAACCCGCTCGTTTTTCTGATTTTTTTTGCCTTTTTATTGCTGTCAATTGCTTTCCACGAATTTGCTCACTGTTTTGTGACCGACAAGCTGGGTGACCCCACAGCTCGGATCAAAGGTCGTTTGACACTCAACCCCCTAGCCCACCTTGATCCTTTGGGAACCGTCGCCATTGTCTTGACTGGTTTTGGCTGGGGAAAAGCTGCTCCCTACGATCCCTATAACTTGAAAAATCCAGTTCGAGATACCGCACTGATTGCCGCAGCTGGGCCATTGAGTAACTTTCTTTTAGTGGCAATTTTTTCTTTTTTACTCAAAGCAGGATTTGGCGGTGATTTTTTTGCACTTCTGGCACCCGCGGTTATTTATATCAATCTGACTTTAGCCATTTTTAACTTACTCCCCGTTTACCCACTTGATGGTGGCAAAGTTATGCGAGCCGTCCTTCCTTACCAAGCAAGCATGGAATACGAAGCCTTAATGGAACGTTATGGTACTTTTATTTTAATTCTTCTACTCATTCCTTGGTCAGGAACTTCCGCCGTCAGTGCCTTGCTCGGACCAATTCTGAGCAGTCTGATGAACTGGCTGAGTTAGTTGAAAAACGCTTTTCTCGGATAGCTAAAATACTACATTGACTTTTTCTGCAGGGCGAGAAGGAATCGAACCCTCATCAAAGGTTTTGGAGACCTCTATTCTACCGTTGAACTATCGCCCTTTGTAGGTTTTCTATTATAAATGCCAAGCGGAGTTCCTACAAGGCGTGCTCCTCTTTCTTTAGTGATAACCATGCCAACTTTTATGTTGCCTTTCATGCAAATTTTCTCATTTTCTCGCCCAGCTTTCTTTTCCTCGTGTTTCTTGCTAAGCTAAAAGCATGTCAAAAGCCCTGCCAGCACTTTCTCCTCACCCAAAAGCCAGCGATTTTGAAAAAATCTTTTATCGAGATCACCAACTGTTGAGCCAGACACAATTGCCTCTTTTCACTGTCTCTGCAACCTACCACGAAGATCTCAAAGAACTTCACCATTTACCGGGGAATGACAGCACCCAAGACTTGGTTTTTTCTCGCGCTCATTATTCTATGGCCTTTGCTCTCGCCCTTCGCGCTTGGGGAGAAAAAATTGATCCGAACAAGGCTTGGTTCGTAGATCCCAGTAATTATGTGATGGGAAAACAGTTGATGAGTCTCCAAATGACGGACTTTGTTGGCAGATTGGTAGCCCGCTTTCAGTTGCTCAAGTTTTTTAAAGATTTGGTCGACCGTTTCGGTCGCCAAAAACTTCCCATCTTGGAAAGTATTACCGATCCCACTTTATATTTAGCCGAAGATATTCACAAACCGATCGTTTCTCTGCATATCGCCACTGGTAATATTTTGGCCAAAACAGGCAAAGAAGTTTACCAAGTGATTACCGATCCACATGTGCGAGCTGACTATTTGGAGAATGCTGAGTTGCCTAATATGCACTTTTTTGTTTTTGATGAAGATACCAAACGAGAGTTCTTCCATCTCGCTCAGCAATTAGGGAAAAAAATCAAAGATGACCCCCAAAACCCCAAAGTTCGAGTCAGTGGCCCAATGATTGACCAACGCATTTTGGCTATTGGAGAGAAAAAACGGATCTGGCAACCCGGAGACACCCTGCGAATTTGTTTGACAACCGGTGGCCTCGGTACCAATCGCGAAGAAATTTTTGCAATTCTTGAAAAACTCCTTCCAGAGATCAAAGCCCAAATCCAGGGAAAAAGCCAAAGCCAACTGCCTCGAATTGAGCTGATATTTTATGCCGGGACCCATCCTGACTTGTATAAACAGGCTCGCATCATCGCTAAAAAGTATGCGATTCGCTATGATCTCATTCGAGAACATGACCCAGCTCGTTTTGGCATTGGTGAACATTTTCCTAAGCCTCGGCTAAAAACTTTAAAAAGCCGTTTTGCAATTATTTTTCACCCACAACTGGTTGACGCCAACGAGTTGCTCATCCAAAGAGCTTTCCCTTGGGCAGATCTTTTCATCAGCAAACCTTCGGGTGATATGGCCTATGACGCGGTACTTTCGGGTGCGGCGCTTCTCACTCTCAAAGAATGGGGTGACTGGGAATATAATGTACGACATGTTTTTGAATCTAGATACGTTAGTAAAAAATGCGATTCAAAAAATATAATTGAACAATTAGAACAAATTACTTACTCAAATGAAATGCGGAGTAAAACTGAAAAAAAACCAAGTTCACCGTTACCTACACCCGAACTTCGTAAAAACAAAGGTGAAGGCAGTTGGCTCAGTCAAGCTATGACAAAAAGCCATCATCTCGAACCCATCTTTTCTCAAGGCACGAAAAACATTCTCAAAACTTTACGACAACGGGAAAAAAGCTAAATTCTCTTTGCCGTTGATTGCCACTTTTCCGCTGCTAGCTGAAAACCAGCAATTTCTGGCATGATCACTGTCATAAGGGTCGCTTCTCCTCCTGGAAAGTACCTACCAATACTTTTCAGCCAAAGATCAAAGACCAGTGTTTGATAGTACCAAGTATTGTTTTCTTTCACGTAGCATAACAAAGGCAAACATTGTTTCTTCGCGTTTTGACTCCGAAAACAGAAAGCAATACTCTTTTCTTCTTCAATAATAGAAAAATGCTGCCCCAACCACTCCTGAAGCGCAGACTGAGAGACTTGTTTTGGACAAGATTCTATTCCAACTTCACAATCAGGCATCAACATGAAACCATCTTAGCAAAAGGCCACGAGAAAAAAAGAATCAAGAAATTATTTCAATTTCTTCATCAAACGATGAGGCGTGTGTTTCTTACAAACTTTGCAGTAGCGATTCAGGGGAAAAGTCCCTTCGCCAGACGTTTGTTTTTTGAGGGTTTCGTTGTTTTTGTTGAACTCAGTCACATAACCAAAGCTCTTGCAGACACTACACTGCAAACCAGCTGGCTGACG
Organism: uncultured Pseudomonadales bacterium; assembly: GCA_964635585.1. Classification (GTDB taxonomy): domain Bacteria; phylum Patescibacteriota; class Microgenomatia; order UBA1400; family PJMF01; genus UBA1364. The sequence goes on from CAZWOQ010000057.1 coordinate 3,542, forward strand.
AGGACCTTTTTTCTTACTTGCCATAAATGCTCCTTTTTTGATCAATTCAGGTTAAGACAGATCGCTATTTTAGCATACAAAGATTTTTTTTACAGATGTGAAAATGTATTTATGCGGCCCAAGCAACGGCAACTAAAAATCTTCCCTCTGGTTCACCCGTCATAACGGAACGTCTGTGCGAAAAAAAGTTAGCTGAACCGTAAGTATCAAGAGCGAGAAAATGCTGTTGGTTTTGAGCAATTCCCAGATTGAATAACTCACAAGCAATGGCATATTGCAGGTCTAATTGCCAGCTGTCTTGCTGTTTTTTGAGATACTTCTGCCAAAATGGCAGCTGCAATTCTTCTGGTAACGGCGAAAACAGATAGGAATCCGCTTGAATTCCTGGCCCAATCCAAACCAGAATATCACTCACTCTTACCCGAGTTAAAACTGACTGGTTGGTCAGTTTTTGCAAAGTTTTTTGGAGAATACCCAAAAAAAGTGTTTTTCGACTGACGTGAATCAACGCGAAATTTTCCGTTTTTTGATCAAAAAAAACCAAAGGAAAACAATCCCCCACGGTGAGCGAAAGTACAGCTGATTTTGCCTTTTCTTCGGTGAAAACGGCATCTGCCTTCAACACTTGAAAGGCATCCTGGCCAGCAGGAAAAACTCCAGTTTGGTGTTCTAAAGAAAGATGCGTCGCTTTTCTCCCCTCTGAGAGCCAAGCAGCTTGCTGCAAAAATTGCCAAACTTTTTCTGGAGAGTTGCGGAAAGAGCCCTCTTTTTTCTCAGAAATGAGCAAACGGAGAGGTCCTAATTGGTCATATATCATGAGCCACCCCCGGGAATCGAACCCGGAACCTCCTGTTTACAAAACAGGTGCTCTAACCAATTGAGCTAGGGGGGCTTGGTTATTTCTTTATTATACCAGAAGAGCTTGTATACCTTTTCTGAATTTCTTCATCAAGATTAATAAGTTTCTGGTACAAATCTATATCAGCAAAAGCAAACCCTACACTTAGATGGGCCAGTTTTCTTAATAAATAGTCTTTCACTTTTTTTTCAAAGTCCAACTTTTCTTTTTGAGAACTTTTCATTGAGAGTCGTCCGTATTCAGCAAATAACTGTGGAGAAAGTTGGCGCTGCAAGAAATCCTTTTGTCTTTCCAAAGAAAATTCTTGCCAGACAGAGAAAGAAAAACCCCTGTTACTACTCTGTTCCTCCAATTGCCCCACCAAGAATCTCTGCTCTATTTCATTTGTCATACCACCTCATTTGGAAGTGCCAGGAGTAGGGTTCGAACCTACGTAGGCTATTGCCAGCAGTTTTACAGACTGCCCTCGTTGACCGCTTGAGTATCCTGGCGTCCCTTTGTTCAAAAAAGTCTTACTGAGCCTTTGTCGGGAATCGGACCCGAGACCTCAGTCTTACCAAGACTGCGCTCTACCAACTTAGCTAC
>CAZWOQ010000058.1:0-4934 GCA_964635585.1 uncultured Pseudomonadales bacterium
TATGGATATTCCAAAATAGATGGCTATTAGCAAACCAGTGACTAAGACAAGCATCTCTGTTATTAAATGTACTGCAAGTAACAATAGAAATAAGCAAAGAGAATATGGCCATTACAAAGTTAGAGAGAAGGATAGAGAAAAACTGCCAGCTGCAACTCATAATTTATAAATTTTTTTATGAGCGACTAACGGGAATCTGAGCTTGCTCCTTTCGCTAGAGTAATTGCGTTACACTTCATTACTTTTCTAGCTTCAGTCCGCTTCCTCAGATATTTGAGCATAGTACGCCTCGCAAACTCGTTTGCACTATCAGCTCAAATATGCGAACCAGAATTCATTCTCTGGTACTCAGTCATAAAAAAAATTGGCAGATGCCAATTTTTTTTATGAGCGGGTAACGGGAATCGAACCCGTCTCTTCTCCTTGGAAGGGAGATATACTACCGATGTACTACACCCGCGTGTAATACAAGTATTCTAAAAGCGAATCTTTGTTTTGACAACTGCCGCCTGGCTAGAATTCAAAGCCTTGCTTAGCTTTTCAGGGCTGCCAAAGCCTTCTGAAGAGCAAAAAACTGCGGCGTCGCCTGATCTTGGGCGTCAAAGAAAGAAAAACCAGCAAAGGGTCCCGGGCTGCCCTTCATTACAAAAGGCGTCACCGCCACAATCCGCTCATCATTCCAAATGTTTTTCAGAGCATACACATAGTAGTCATCCAAATAGTAATCAGTGCTTTTGTCTGCCACCCAACCCGTCTCGGTAATAAAAACTTGATAGTCTTTTTTGGTTTTTTTCTTCAAATACGCCAATTCATATTGATAGCCCCGCAACGAATTCTGGGCAGTGCGTTTCGGTGATGCCTGAAAACCAGGATTCGGATAGGAATGAGAGTTCCAATAATCAACACTGGCAAAAATCTCTGGGTCAGCCTGCTGCATTTTATCCAAATAGCGAAAAGCCTCCATCGTCTCTGTACTGTTACTGGCCGCTAAATCTAAACCCGCCGGCAACACCTTGAAACCAGATTCGACATTGTGAAACCAATTACTCGTGAAACGAAGCGTTTCGGCATACGCAGCGGGATCGAGTTGGCCACCCCATTCTTTGGCATGATTGACTTCATTAAAAACAATCACCAGTTTTTCATCGCGGTGCCAATCCAATCGACCTAAAAAAGTTGCCATCTCAACAATGTCTTTGCGCGTTGGCACTTTCCAGGCATCCGTTTCGCTATCATAGGCGGTCGACAAACGCAAAATCGGGATAACTTTTTCTTCCGCCGCACTATCAAAAAAAGCCTGCCATTCGCTTGGCCGTTGTAGATCTGCCAGAGTAAAGGGAATGGTCACATAACGCCAATCATCATCCGTAAAAACCTGTCGAAACTGTTTAATTTCGTTGACGTTGAGGATATGAATCCCCAACACGTCTGTTGACTGACTCTCCGCATGCACTGGACTCCAACTGAAAAAAGTAAGGAGAAAAAAAGACAGACACAAGGGAATAATTTTCCCGAAAATGCATTGCTTCGCTCGTGAGAAATTTAATTGATGTTTCCGCATTTTTCAGTGTTTATTTTAGCATAAAAATGACAAAAAATCAATGGTATACTAGAGGCATGAAGCGAGTTTTTCGGCTGATGCTCTGGTTTTTTTGTAGTAGCCTGGCTGTCTTTGCCTTGAGTGCTGCAGCTTGGTTTTTGCAAACTCGCCCAAATTTTTTTGTTGGTAAACAACAACAGATACTGACTGGTCGCTCCATTGTGAGTCAAGATCTTGCTTTTGATGCTCAAGTAGGCAGTGAAGATGCTCGACCACAAATTGTGGCCAATTTCCTCGAGCGCTATCAATCCCCATTGCAACCATATGATGAGTACGGTCAAAAATTAGTTGAGATCGCTGATCGCTATGGCATTGATTTTCGCTTACTGCCAGCCATCGCGATGCAGGAATCAAATCTCTGTAAAAGCACCAATCCCGGCGCGCCACACAATTGCTTAGGTTTTGGCATTCACAAAAGTGGCACCTTAGATTTTGACTCTTACGAAGATGGTTTTGATCGGGCGGGGAGAGAGTTGAAAACTTTTTATATTGATCAAGGTCTAACCACGGTTGAATTGATTGAAAGTAAATACACCCCCTCAAGTAATGGCTCTTGGGCAAATTCCGTGAACCAATGGATGGCCGAAATGCGTTATGACGATCGCCAACTCGGCCGAGAAATGAAAACGAATGCGGATGTGAACGAATTTGCCAAAGAACGCTGAGTTTCCGAATTCCTGCAATTTCTATCTGGCAAGAGCCTTTTTTTCAAAAAGTTATCTAGACTTGACTATCTTATAGTTATTTGTTATAATAGCATCACCTCAGAAGGTTCTTCCTCACCGGATTACGTTCTGAGACCAAAGCAACCCGTCTTTCGCAAGAAAACGGGTTTTTTTGTGAAAAATACTTTTTTTGGGAATAAATGTGCCGAAGACAGGTGTCCCAGATTACTACGTATCTGGACACATTTCTTGAGTTCCCTTAGGAACTCAAAGTGCAGACTTTCACCTTCGGTTCAACTTGCACTACGATATATTTTAGAATTTTTCACAAATGTGAAAAATTCTAAAATGTGCCGAAGACAGGACTTGAACCTGCACTCCCGAAGGAACACGCTCCTAAAACGTGTGCGTCTACCAATTCCGCCACTTCGGCTTATCTGGCCAGCTGTTGATTCGCATTGTCATTCACCGGCAATGGTATTATAAAGCATCAGATGCAATTTGAACTGCAGCGATCTTCCAGAAGCCATTCTATCAGCATTCGACTTGAAGAACCGGAACAGGTCATTGTTACCGCCCATCCGCTGATTCCTGAATTTCTCATCAATCAATTTGTCCAAAGTAAAGAAAGCTGGATTCTGCGCAACCTAGCCAAACTTCGCCACCATCGCAGTTCCATCGCTCAGAATCAAGTTAGCCTGTTTGGCAAACTCTATCAAATACAAGTCAACTCTCAAGCGAACAAAGTCGGTATTGTTGCGGTGAACCAAGAAATCCGCCTCCTAAACCTCAGCCCGAAAAGCCAGAGCCAACTTGAAAAGCAACTGGAACGTTTTCTCAAAAATACTGCCGAGAAATACATTCGCCAACGCGCCGAACAATTGGCTAAAAAAATGCAGATTGATTTTCGTGGTCTTACTCTGCGCCAACAAAAAAGCCGCTGGGGCAGTTGTAGCAGCCGAGGAAATCTGAATTTTAATTGGCGACTGGTCCACTATCCGCCGCAGATTATCGACTACGTGATTATTCATGAACTTGCCCATCGAAGAGAAATGAACCATTCAGCTGCCTTCTGGCGTCTGGTTGGACATTATGACTCAGAGTATAAACAACACCGCCAGGAGTTAGCAAAAAAACGCTATAATGAACACTATGATTTCAATCTTCCACGGCGATAACCAAGTTGCCTCGAGACAAGCACTGCTGAACTTCTTACAAAAGAAACCAGTCGATTTTTGGCAAAAAATTGATGCAAGTAAACTCGAAATTGCGGATGTAGAAAGCGCTTTAGCGAGTGAGAGTCTCTTTGCCGATGAACAAGGCATCGTTTTCGAAGGTTTGTTAAGTTTAATAAAATCGAAAAAAAAGGATAGCCTTCTTGAGCTCATAGGACAGTCTGAAAAACCGCTCGTCCTTTGGGACGGCAAGAAAATCCCCGTAACCACTCTGAAAAAGTTTCCCAACGCGCAAATTCAAGAATTTCCCATCTCACAACAACTTTGGAAATTTTTAGATGAACTTGGCAGCAAAAGTAAAGTCAGTCAACTTAGGCTTTTTCACGAAATATGTCAACGGGAGGCAGCTGAGTTTATTTTTGTAATGATCCAACGGCAAATTCGCTTACTTCTGGCCGTCCAACTGCGAGAAACCGCAAGTATTCCCGCTTTCCAACTCCGCAAATTACAGAGCCAAACGAAAAGATTTACCCTCGAAAAATTGCTTCATGCACACGAGAAACTCTATCAAATTGATCAAAAAAACAAGCAATCAAAAAGCCTGCTTTCCCTCCAAGAACAACTTGACCTTTGGTTAATTGCTCTGTAGGCTTAAGGGTATCAGAATCGTTCAACAGAACGAAAGTGAAACTACAAAGATCCTGGCTAATAAAAGAAAGGAGCTATGTATCAATTACTCAAACAAATTAACCCCCACATTTTCCGTGGTTATGACATCCGAGGAGTCATGGGTGAAGACATGAATGAAGATGTCTACTACACCCTTGGCAAGGCCTACGGAGCTTTTTTAGCTCGGCGGCGCATCCAAGAAGCGGCTGTTGGATATGACAACCGCCACAATGGACCAGAGTACAGCCAAGCATTCCGCCAAGGTTTGAATGACAGTGGCATCGATACCATTGATCTCGGCTACAGTTTGAGTCAAATCGTCTACTATTCTTCCTATGAGTTTAAAACCAAAGGCGGGGCCATGATTTCCGCTTCACATAACCCAGGTGAATTTAACGGCCTCAAATTAAGTGTCGGCTATTCTGACACCATGGTGACGGAAGAAATTCTGCAACTCAAAGAAATTATTGAAAAACAAGATTTTGTCCAAGGTCAGGGCAGTAACCGGAGCGCAGACATCTTTCCGAGCTACATGCAAAATGTCCTGCATTTCTTCAAACTTAAGAAAAAATGGAAGGTCGTCATTGATTGTTGTAATGCCACCGGGGGAATGTTCTATCCAGAAATTTTCCGACAGGCTGGTTGTGAAGTGGTTGAACAGAATTGCGATCTCAACAGTGATTTTCCACTTGGTCATCCCGATCCCACTGAAGAAAGCGTCCTTAATCGACTCGCTGAGGGAGTCAAAAAAGCGGGCGCTGATATTGGGTTTGCCTTTGATGCGGACGGGGACCGCATGTCTGGTGTTGATGAAAATGGCCAGGT
>CAZWOQ010000059.1:0-4878 GCA_964635585.1 uncultured Pseudomonadales bacterium
AGCCAGCAATGACAACCGTAGCAACGCCTCCAGGTTGTGCGAGTGCCTTGCCGGCTTCAGCTCCCCAGTTGGTTTCCGCAGAACTTCAGTCTGATGATTCAGTCCTTTTTCACTTTAATGATGCAGAGGGTGAAGTAACGACATACCACCTTTTGTATGGAACGGCTTCAGGAGTGTATCAATACGGAGCAACGAATATTGCAACGAAGGGCCAAGGAAGTTTCCGTGTTTCTGGTTTAGCAGCAAATACCCATTATTACTTCCGATTGTTACCAGTGAATGTTTGCGCGGTAGGTATGGCGTCGAATGAACTTAGTTTACAGAGTAAGCTTGACCTTCAGGCGGGAGTAGCTGAGATTTTTGCAGATGGGTCAGAGAGTTCGTCTTACAGTGTTGAACAAGAATCCAGTGGGAGTTCTCCCGTAACGGAGGAAAGAATCCGCCAGGATGGCTATGAACTTGCTCTAACGGTTACTTTAGATGATGAGGTCCAGGCCAATAAGAGTTTACATGTTGATGATTTAGAAGCTGTAACGGATGAATCGGGTACTGCCAGTTTTTCTGGAGTGCTCGCGGGGAATCATCAAGTAAGCCTTTTCAGTAATGGCCGCCTCTACGAAACCAGTATTCAGCTGAGTGGGACTGATCGTGTCCAAAACTTCACTTTACGTTTTTCAAGTGAGCAACCTGAAGCAGCCTGGAAAACCTGGTTGAATCGTCTGAAATGGCCACTTGTGGGTACAACTCTCATACTCGTTATTATCTTCATCTTCTTCCGGAAGAAACGCAATGATGAAGGGGATCAAGAGTAGTTTTCTGTAATTTGCAACTTTTTTATTGAATGAATTGCAGTCTGTCTCTTTTTGTGTTGAAACTTTTTCGATTTTCTTGCTTCTATCAGTGTTTTTCATGTTGCTGAACTTAAGTAGAGATATTATGATACCCTTTAGTTTATTGAAATACAGAAAGATAAAAATGACAAAAGAGGGTGAAAATTTAGCAACAAGCGAAAATACAGATCAGATAAAGGGTGAGAGTAGGATTCAACTGGGAATGAGCATTGATGAGAATGGTAGACCTCAATTTTTAAGTGGGAGATCCGAAGAAGAGGTGAGGAAAGAAATCCCTCAAATTCCGTGGAATATTATTTTCGAGTCACCGAATGATTCATTAAGAAAATTTCTTTGTTCAATTTTCCGTGAAGAAATTGCCCTTTTTGAGTATGATTTTCGACGGAGTATCATTGAAGACGGTCAACTAGAAGGAAAGAAAGAATCTAGATTTGTGAATGATTCGGATCTGTTCTGGTTGTTTACTTGTAATCCATAGTTTTTATTTCTGATAGCCATTTTCTAACGGTTTCAGCAATAATTTTGCTGTCTTTTTTCTTATTTGCTCCATGACCTGATAAAGGGAGCATTTCAATACGCGCTGAAAAAAAAGACACATTGTCGTGTCTTTTCAGTGATTTGGTGAGCCCTCTGGGTTCAGGGTGGAACACCTACTCGAGAGCGTTTTAAAGACTTACGAGCGTTTAATGGAGCTAGGTTTCACTTATTATAACGGCAAAATTGTGGTCATTGATACCGAGGAGGTGGAAAATGACTAACTTTACCACCTCTCTCCACGACGAAAAGACATTCTACTCGGCATTATTAATGGATTTAGAGCGTTGCAAGCAGGAGGTAATCATTGAAAGCCCCTTTATCACTACTGAGCGGATGAGACTGTTTGAACCTATCCTGAAAAAGCTCGTTTTTAGAGGAATTAAGGTATTTATAATCACCAGAGATCCAAATGAGCATACCAACGGCTACGAAGATCAATCTGAGGCAGCTGTTAGGCTTTGTGAGGCTCTAGGCGTCCAAGTTCTGCTCTGTACCGGCAATCATCATCGAAAGCTGGCGATTATTGATCGCAATATCCTCTGGGAAGGCAGTCTGAATATTCTTTCTCAAACCAAAAGCAGGGAAATTATGCGCCGCCTTGAGGGCAACGGCTTCGCCAGAGATATGTTTAATTTTTTAAATTTTGGGAGGTATATAAAATCAATCTAATTTATAGATTTCTTTTACAGATTTTATATTTCCAACAGACTCTGAATTCATGACGGCATTGTCTATAGCCTGAATTACAGCATCTTGAGCAGCCATGCCTACCATGTCTGTAACTGTTATTTCAGGTGCATCGAGATTAATCAACTCACAATCATGAGATGACACAGCAAAGACTACATCACCATCCATATTTGTATGGATAGGATGAATCGCTCTTGCATAACCATCATGTGTAAATTCTGCAACTTTCATTAATTGATTTTTATTCATTGATACGTTCGTGGCGATGACTGTTAAAGTTGTATTTCCTGTTAAATCCATAGTTCCTAATAATTGTGTTATACGATCTCCAAGTTTTTCATGTACATTATGAAATCCTCCAAATTCAGAGTAAAACTTCATTGTTGACGGATTGATAGCATCGCCCAACGCATTAACAACTGTAAATGCAGCAACGATAATGTTGTGAGGCAGACGAGATATCCCAATTCCAAAGCCACCTTTCATATAAACGCCTTTATACCACTTCCCTAATGTAGCACCGGTGCCAACACCAAAATTTCCTTGTTGAGGTATACGCTTAGAAGAGTTTTGAACTGCTTTTGCACCATCAGTCTCAGTTGGACTTATGTTTTTGCCAACTGCAATATCGTAAATAACCGCACCTACAGTACCCGGTATTAATCCAGCCCGCGTCTTATTCCCGATTCCTTTTTTCACCAACTCTTTCATTGTTCCAACTGCGGATGATAATCCAAAAGTGCTACCACCCGTAAGTACAATAGCATGTACTAATTTCCCAGCAGCTTTTGGATCGTATGCTGGGGTGTTAAATGTTCCAGTATTCGAACCTCTAATATCAATGCCTATATCCGCACCTTTGTTTGAAAGGAAAACTGTTAATCCAGTTAGATTTTCAGAATCAGTATAGTGACCGATTTCTAATCCAACTCTACCTAGTAAATCATCTGGAAGATTATTCATATTTGTAATTATAAGACAAACTTTAGCTTGATCAAACATGGGGAATATGTTCTATTTCAGCCCTTTGGGAATCGAACACTTTTAGCCTGAGAAATTTTGCTCGAGAAAAAGAAGCTAATCAATTTAGCCTTGAATTTTTGATTTGTGACCCCATCGGGAATCGAACCCGAGTTACAAGGATGAGAACCTTGTGTCCTAGCCGCTAGACGATAGGGCCTGTTTTCGTGAAAATACCTGTTTTCACGGTGCTCCAGCTTGGGAAAGTTGGAAACAGGAACGGCGAAATTATAGCGAAAATCTGCATTTTTGTAAACGTTACACTTCGGGTAAGCTCTTTCTGGCATGCTTGGAGCATGCTTTACTTTCTCATTTTCTTCATTTTTTGGTATTTTAGTATGCGGCCCTGTCGAGCGCAGGAATATCAGTTTACTTGGTCAGGGAATCGTTTGCTTTTTTCTCAAATTTCCCCTGATCCGACGTATTCAGTTGCTCCGACTCATTTTCTTGATCCGAGCCCAACAATCCAGCCAAGCATTTTTGAGCCAGAAATCTCGATTTCACCAAGTCCAGAAGCTACACCGATGCCTCCATATTTTTCGTATGCTTTTCAGTTAAACCAGTCTTACCCAAAAATAGAGAGTGATTTACCTTTGCAGGTTTTCACCGTAAATCAGCAGCCATTGTTTTGGAATTCAGCTCGCGTTTTGGCCAGTTTACCACTCGAGGTTGAATGGTATTTTTCCCGTGAGTTTTTGCCTTTTCTAAGTGAGTCACCTGGGTATGACTTGTGGCGATACTTCTCCCTTTTTTCTGAGATTTGGACTTTTTATCAACAACCAATATGGCTGACACAAATAAATACCCTTCTCCAAAACACGGATACTTTTCAAGAAATTTTAGCAATTCGCGAAGAAGATAAGAGCCTAACCTTAAGTTTTCGCTTTCTGCAAGAACGGCTTCAGCCGGTGCGTCTCTGGTTAAGTTGCCAAGACGAAAACGGAGCAATTTTGCAAGAAGAGCTTTTACAGCAAAAAGATTCTTTTCTTTGGCAAGGGGCAAGTTTTTCACTGTTTCTTGGGGAAGCAGAACCTGGCACACAGTTACTTTTTTCTCTTCCTGAAAATAGTTGTAACAGTGAGTTGAGTTTGCGGAGCCAGCAGCAAGATGCTGTCTTTTCAGATCGATCGCCAGCAGTACCTATTATTCCAGTGGAGGAACTAAGATGAAATTTTTTTACACTTTTTTGTATTTTTTTCTTTGTTTTTTTATTTTTCAGTCGAACTGCCGAGCTTGGCAGTTAGATTGCCAACTTTCTCAAGCTCGATGTGAAGCAGCAGCTGCGACTTTTTGGCAACAAAAAGTCGCAGAACCAGAAGAATGGCTTTTGCATTTCGATCAGATTCTTCCAAGGGGATGTCAGTTGTGGTTACAGATTTCGAGTCAAACAGCACTTTCTGATGAGCAGAAGAGTTTTTTGGCAGAAAGTCGTTTGGCTGTTGTTGATCGTTCACTTATTCTTGGTCAAGCGAATGCTAAGGAGCTCTTGGAAAGTGAACAACTGCTTCTTGGGCAGGTCCCACAAGTATATTTTTTGCATTTGCGCTGGTTTTTTCCAGATCAGGAATGGACTGAAGAGTCGGAGTGGCAATATGAGTTGCATTGGCGTTTTTCCTGTCCTGAGCAAAGTCTTGAAGATCTGGTCTCAAGTCCAGCGGCAGTTGTCAGTGCTTCAAGTGAGGAAGAGCAGTCTGACTCCGCAACGAAGACGCTTGCGTTGACAGCTCCTGATTCCTTTACTTCAATGGTCGTGACAAAAAAAACAGCTATTTTTATTTTC
>CAZWOQ010000060.1:0-4799 GCA_964635585.1 uncultured Pseudomonadales bacterium
AGGAAGAACCCAAATATATTGGTGGAGAAACTGGAGCTTTGTTAAATGCAATTGAGGGAAAACCGGTTCAGCCACGAACGGTGGCTTCGCCATCGCTCCAAGGAATTTTTGGTGTACCGGTCCTTTTACAAAACGTAGAAACCTATTACGACATAGCTCTAGTGGCGGCGGGGGAATACCGGCAGCAGCGTTTTTTTACTCTGGCTGGTGGGAAAAACCCTGGCGTTTTTGCGTTAGCTGATACGCTGACTGCGGCAGAAGTTTTGGCAGCGACTGAGAATCAGCCTGATTTCCCCTATTTTCTGCAGATCGGTGGTGGGGCAAGCGGTACCGTGATTCGAGCAGAGCAAGCAGCAACGACAAAAGTTGATGGCTGCGCTTTGGTGAAAATTTATCCTTTGAGTTTGACACCCTTGCAGGTAATTCAGCCTTGGTTGGCCTTTTATGCTCAAGAAAGTTGTGGTAAGTGTGCTGCCTGCAAAAACAATAGTCAAAAATTGTGGGATTTTGTCAAAAATTTGCAAGATTCGAGTGAAATTCCCTGGCAGCAATTTCCAGCGCTTTTTCGTGTTTTACGACTTGGCTCTTTGTGCGGTTTAGGGAAAAATTTGCCAAACAGCATAGAGACTTACGCGAACAACGTGCTACAATTGAATCTTTCGGGATCAGTTTCTGCTCGTTAAAGCTGGTTCTTTTATCAGAAAACTTTTAGAATAGGATAAGCATATGAAAAAGATTTTGGCTTTTTTGAAACGTAAAAAGAAACTTCTTATTATTCTCGCAATTTTAATTGCTGTAGTCGCCTTTTTTGCTATTCGTTCAGCTGGACAACAGCAAAAAACCTTGCAATTTGCGACCGTGACTCGGAAAGAACTCATTCAAACTTTGGAAGTAACGGGAGTGATTGATGCAAAAACCAAAGCGGATCTGTATTTTGCCACGGGCGGTAAATTGGTGTATTTGGGCGCGAGTGAAGGAGCCACTGTAAAGCGAGGCCAAACCTTGGCAACCATTGACCAAGCCACCCTTGAAAAGCAATTAGAACAAAATTTGAATAATTATGAAAGTCAACGTTTGACGCATGAAGATGCTTTGGATACCTACAAAGATCGAGTCATTACGAACAAAGAAGCGTTGAATAAATCTCTTGAGCAAAACACTTTGGAAAATTCAGTCATTGCAGTGGAACTTAATGCCATTGCAATTCGCAATACGCTGCTTTCAGCACCTTTTGCGGGAGTTTTAACGCATCGACCCAATGTGGTTCCAGGAGTGCAACTTGCCGCAACCGATTATTTCGAAGTTGTTGATCCAAATTCTTTGTTGCTGCGAGCCAATGTGGATGAGACCGATTTACATCTTCTTCAAGTTGGTCAAAACGCCAAAGTAACTTTTGATGCCTATGATAATGACGAAATTGATTCTCAGCTCAGCTACATTTCTTATGTAAGTCAAGAAACGGCGACAGGAACGGTTTTTGAAGTACAGTTTCCTTTAGCGAGTGCCAGTTTGGACCGTTATCGTATTGGTATGAATGCAACAGCGAATATTGAACTGGCGAAAAAAGACGATGCCTTAGCAGTGCCGATCGAGGCAGTTCGCCAAAGTGATGGTAAATATTTGCTTGATGTAAAGGCTAATAATAAGGCTGGTTTTGAGACTCGCGAAGTGCAAGTTGGTTTGGAAACTGAAGACGAAATGGAAATTCTTTCTGGAGTGTCAGAAGGTGAGGAAGTGGTTATTCCACAATAAACTATGCTTTTACAATTGATTGATGTCTGCCGCTACTACCAAGTCGGTGATACCACGATTAAGGCGCTGGATCACGTGGATTTTTCGGTGGAAGCTGGCGAATTTGTGGCCGTAATGGGCCCTTCAGGCTCCGGAAAATCAACTTTTTTGCAAGTGGCGAGCAATTTAGCGAATCCCAGCAGTGGCAAAATTATTCTCAAGGGAAAAGATGTGGCGCAATACAATGAAGTTGAGAAGGCGCATCTTCGCAATCGTGAGATTGGTTTCATCTTTCAGCAATTTAATCTTTTGCCGAAAACTAGCGCTTTAGACAATGTTGCCTTGCCCTTAGTCTATGCGGGCTATGATCTGAGTTACCAAAAAAAACGGGCGACTGAAATGCTTGCTAAAGTTGGTTTGGCTGATCGTTTGCACAACACGCCAGCACAACTTTCAGGAGGTCAACAACAGCGGGTCGCCATTGCTCGAGCATTAGTGAACGATCCGGTTGTGATTTTTGCTGATGAACCAACGGGAAATCTTGATAGCAAAAGTGGTGAGGAAATTGAGAGAATTTTGATTAACCTCAATAAAGAAGGTAAAACCATTATTATGGTGACCCACAGCCCGGAAGCTGCCAAAATTGCCAAACGACTGGTCCATTTCCGAGATGGACATGTGCTTTCCGATAGCAAAAATACCCAAGAAGTGCCCGGAACGAAAATATCTCAAGCCCTGAAAAAAACACGCAAAGGAGCTCGCAAATGACCAATGTTTTTTCTGTTGCCCTTCGAGCCATCATGCTGAATAAAGTACGAGCGTTTTTGACAATTTTGGGTGTGGTGATCGGTGTTTTTGCGGTGGTGATGCTTACAGGTATTGGCTATGGTTTACAAGGATATATCACCGACCAATTCGAGTCTTTTGGCACAAATAATATTTATGTTCAACCAGGCCAAGTTTTTTCTCAGGCTCGTGGGGGAAATAGTGTTGCTCAGAATAAGCTTCGCGATCGGCACCTGAAGAAAATTGAACAGTTGCGGGAATATGTTCAGTACGTTGTGCCCCTGAACAGTGCTTCCTCAAAAGTAACTTATCGTGATACTACCAAACGAGTGTCCATAATGATTACCAACGAACATTTTTTTGAAGCCATCAACATGAATGTGGTGAGAGGCCGAGCTTTTTCCAAATCAGAAGTGGAGAGTGGTGACAAAGTTGTGGTGTTAGGTCCGAAACTCGCCACCGATCTTTTTGGGGCAGCGGATCCTTTGGGCAAAAAAATTCGCTTAGAAGATCAGAATTTCACTGTCATTGGAGTGACTGAGGAAAAAGGAGCTGGTATTGGTGGAAATTCCTATGACGAAATTGTTGTTTTGCCCTACGAAACGGGCAACCGAATTTTCGACATTAACAGTGTTTCTCAGGCATTAGTGAAAGTGAGAGATAAGGATCGTATCGATGAAACCATTGCGCAAGTGAAAGAAGTTTTATCAAAAGATCTTGATGAAGAGGACTTTAGTGTTATTGATCAATCTCAAGTTTTGGATATGTTTAATTCGATTTTGGGAGTCTTAACTGCAGCACTAGCCGGAATTTCTGGTATTTCCCTGTTGGTGGGGGGAATTGGCATCATGAATATTATGTTGGTTTCCGTCACCGAAAGAACCAAAGAAATTGGTTTGCGCAAAGCACTCGGAGCAACGCCCAATATGATTTTGCGGCAATTTCTTATCGAAGCCGCTTTGCTTTCTATATTGGGTGGATTGATTGGTTTGGGTTTGGCAGCTCTTGGCATATCTGCACTGAATACTCTTATTCCGGCGCGACTGACTTTTCAGTCGGTGGCCTTGGCACTGGGAGTTTCGATTGGAATCGGTTTGATTTTTGGGGTCGCGCCGGCAAAGCGCGCAGCGCAACTTTCACCAATTGAGGCGCTGCGCTACGAATAAATCTTCCCTTTTTTAGAAATCCTTAGAAGTTTTGCTGCTTTTTTGGTAACAAATGTTGGGCCGTAATTTTGGCTTCAGCAAGATAACTTTTCAAGCGAGTCAACAGATGGAGAACACAACTCATCCCAAAAACCAGTGACCACTCCACATGATCAAAAAGAATATCTCCTTGAGTGAATTGGCGGAAAAAAGCAAACTCTTTACCGAGTACCATCAGAATACCGAAACCAAAAGAGGGCAGAAGGCCAAGAAGGATGACGGAATTCCAAATGAAATCGTGTTGGGTCTTTTTCAAGAAAAACTTGGAAAGAAAATAAAGCAAGACCGTAGCGAAAAGTGGTAACCACAGGTTATATCCACTCTGCTCTCTTTCAGTTGTTTCTTCCGTTTCTTTCATCGTTGCTGTGGATGTTTGCTTGCTCGTAACGCTGCTTGTGGGCGTGCTGCTCTCGTTGCTGAGATCACCGAGATACAGGCCAGCAAGATCGCTGTCGGCCTTGTCACTATGGGGACGATTCATACCCGCTTTGCTATTGTAATCCTCGGTGGCATCTGTGCCACACCAAGCCCGAATGTCCATTTCGCGATCGTGCTGACTTAGGTAAGAAGTGAGGTTGTAAACTTTTTGATCAATAATCATCCAACAATCTTGCTCCGTATTATGCGTCGCAACATCCGCAGCGCTGTAGCTGCTCGCTGCTGCGTTAGCAGGAGTAAAACCAAAAAAAATAAGCCCCATCAAGACAAAGAAAAGTTTTTTCATACTATCAAGAATAGCAGATTTTTTTGAAAAAGGAATGAAAAATTGAAAAAAAATACAAAAAAATACCCAAGCGGGTATTTTTTTTGTCGAAAACGGGAAAGCTATCCCGAACTTTTATATGATACCATCATTTCTCAACTGCCCAAACTATCATTAGTTGTTGATTATTATTCTGATTACTTCGAGGGAAACGTTAAAATTAGTGAAGAAAAATATCAAGTAATAACGCTATAATATAAAATATGAACACACAAAAAGACTATCTAACAGATTTAGTAGATGAGGTTGATAATGATAATCAGGATAATGAGCCAAGCCAAGATTTAGATGATGATCAGGCTATAAGTGATGAC
>CAZWOQ010000061.1:0-4555 GCA_964635585.1 uncultured Pseudomonadales bacterium
GAAGCCAATTGAATTTGCGTATTGAGAAATTTTATTCATTTTTTTCTGTGGGAAAAAATGCTCTAAAATCAAAAAGACTGCTCGACCGCCATCCAAAGCTGGAATAGGCAAAAGATTCATAATTCCCAAATTTACCGAAAGCAATGCCGCAAAATTTAAAATGCTCAGAAAGCCACCCGAAAAGTAACCATATTCAGAAGCTTGATGAACAATGCCCACTGGGCCAGCTACTTCATCCGCGACACTTTGACCTTGGAATAAAGAAACTAACAAGGTTCCTAAAGATTGCAAAATAAGCAGGACCAGTTCTAGAGCTTGGCGAGTGCCATAATAGGCTGAAACAAAAGGCATTTGGTACCAAGGGTACCAACGAGTGTAGGTATCCATGAAAATCACACCCATACTTCCCTCGCCCTGAGGTACTTCTTCTGGCAAACGAAGATACAGTTCTTTCTCCTCAGTAGGACCGGAACAGGTTTCTACCTGACAATCAGTGATACTTCTCAACCAAATTTGTTCACCTTGGTGAGCTTTGACGAAATCTTGAACTTCAGCTATCTGACTAACGGTTTGCCAATCCCCTTCCGAACTTTTTAGGGCCAGAATATTACTATTCGCCTGAAGGCCAGCAGTTGCGGCTGGACTCCCTGGACTCACCTCTGAAATTCTCGCTTGATTCGACAAGGAAAAAGGAATGCCAGTTTTTGAAAAAATAAAGGTAAAGGCAACGACTGCAAAAAGCAAATTCGCAATGATCCCAGCCAGCACAGTGAGAAGCTTTGCTTTGGTGGAAGCAGCAAAAAAAGCTTTACCATATTTATTTGCAAGCGGAATCGTAGCTGTTTTTTCCTCTTCATCATCTGGCCCATCTTCTCCTTCCAGCTGCACAAAACCACCTAAGGGGATTAAATTCAACGTAAAATCCGTTCCGCGATAATGAAAAAGCTTAAGGACACGAGGTGGATAGCCAAGACCAAATTCTTTTACTCGAATACCATTTTTGCGCGCCACCAAATAATGACCAAATTCATGAATAAGCACCAACACGGAAAGGACCAGAATAAAAATGAGCAGTGTCATAGATTAAATTGTCGTCAATTCCTTTTCCTTACTTGCAGCCATCGCTTCCAATTCTTCAGCGTACTCTTTCATCAAGGCATCTAAATCATTCTGATCATTTTCAATATCATCCTCACTGACACCAGCCTCACCTTTTTGTTTATCAATATCTCGACGGAAATCACTTCGAGCATTTCGCAACATGATTTTCACTTCTTCCAACTTTTGTGCCAGAATCTTCACCATTTCTTGACGACGCTCTTGAGTCAATGGTGGCACTGCAATACGAATCATGTCAGCATCAACCACAGGGTTAAGGTTAAGTTGCGCAACTTGGATTGCTTTCTCAATGTCTGCCAAAAGACCTTTATCCCAAGGTTTCACAACGAGAAGAGTCGCATCCGGAGCAGAAACACTCGCTACTTCATGAATTGCTAAAGAACTTCCATAGGCCATCACGCGCACAGAATCAAGCATTTGCACCGTTGCCCGACCTGTTCGTAGGCTGGCAAATTCTTGCTTCGCATGGTCTAAAACTTTTTGAAATTTATCGCGAATCTCGGCGGTAGGTATTGACATAGTGCCCTCATTCTAACAAAAAAACACAAAAAAAATACTGGCTCATTCTTCCATGCTAAACTCGAGATCAATTTGAGGAAAAGGCAGTGTTTGCCGAGTTGGGTCAGCATCTTTTAAGTCACTGCGCAATGTTTCAATGCGCAACTGAAGCGGGTCACTCTCCATTTTCAGCGGCGTAGGAGTTGGAGAAAGTTCCTCTGTACCAAGCATTTGCCGGCGACTCATGGCCAAGAAAAGCAGGGCGAGCATCAAGAAAAAGATTGCCCCAGCAACAATAAGTATCGTCGGCGTTTTTTTCTTGCTTGGCATCGGTACAGAAGCTGAACTTTGACTCTGACGGAAAGGCAGATCCGAAAGAAAACCAGTCTGGTTTGAATCCGAATTTTCCTCCAGTCGTGAGCTTGAAAGATTTTTGAATAATGCCATATTAAAATTTCAAAATTTCTGCTAAATATGATAAAGATTGTGAAAGGTTCACATAGAGTGGATTCATCTCACTTGGAAGATCGTTGTACGTATCAGCCAAAAAAGAAAAGTTTTGTTTTGTATACCCCTGAAGCGCTTTTGCCCAAAACTCATCGAGCTTCACTTTTGCCGACTCTAAACTCTTATCCGTTTCTTTGCTGGCTCGAACAACAGCAGCTTGCTCTGTCCGACCTTCTTCCTCTAAATAGCTGTTAATGTCGAGCTTCAATGCCTGACTTCGATCATAAACAACTTGCAATTTTCCTACCGCTAAAGCCGCTAAAACCGCGTCTGCCAAACTTTGTGTATCTTTGTTATTTTCACGAAACTCAAGCAAAAGATTCTCCACATCACTGCGTTCTGTCAAGGCAGAAAGACGCTGTTGATGGTCTTGGAAATAATTTCTTCGCTCTTCCAAACGGTTCAGCAAATCATTTTTAATAGAAAGCTCAATTCCTTCCGTAGAAATTAAGTGCAAACGCAAAAGAGAAAAGTAGCTGGACATAGTTTCATCACGAGAGAGACCAAGCTGTTTTGATTTCTGCAATAGATCTTCAATTGAGGCTAAAGTATTGAGTTCCTTATTCTGCGCCAATGCTACTCGGTATGCTTTATCCTTTATCAAATAATCTTGCAACAAACTCTGATATTGCGCTTTCACGTCCAGTATTTGTTCGGCTAAATCATCTTTTCGCCAAATTTGTCCCGAACGGCTATCAACAATAGTCGCCGCGTCACTAGCCGCTACTTCTTGGGCAAAAACCTGAGCAACAGATCCAAAAAGAGAACCCAAAAAAGCAAAAAGGCTGAGAGTCAGAAGAAGCAATCGTTTCATAAAAGGCGTAAACTACGCAAGACTATTATGCGCTAAAAAACGCTCGCGTGCAAAAGAAGTTGCTTCATACATCGACTCAAAAGTTCCTGTATCAAACCAACGTCCCTTGATGAAAGCCACGTCGAGTTTGCCTTCTTGCAAATAAAGATTATTTAAATCAGTAATTTCCAACTCACCACGAGAGGAAAAGTCCATCTGTTTCACTTTTTCTACCACAGTATTGTCATAAATATAAAAACCCGTTACGCAGTAGTTTGACTTTGGTTGTTTCGGCTTTTCCTCAATAGAAATAACTTTATTATTTTGGTCAAATTCCACTACACCGAAACGCTCCGGATCACTTACTTCTTTAGCAAAAATTCGGCCACCAGATTGAAAACTTTGTACGGCTTCAGAGAAATCATCTTCATAGAGGTTATCACCCAAAATCAAAGCCACATTATCTTGATCAATAAAATCTTTGCCAATCATAAAGGCTTGAGCCAAACCCTCTGGTTTATCTTGAATCTCATAACTGAAGTGACAACCGAACTCTTTTCCACTCCCCAAATATTTCAAGAAATCACCAGCATGATCTGGAGCAACAATAATCAAAATATCTCGAATACCCGCAGTGATTAGCGTCTGCAAAGGATAATGGATCATTGGTTGGTTATAAACCGGAAGCAGCTGCTTACTGGTCACCTTTGTAAGGGGAGCCAAGCGAGTACCAGCCCCACCAGCCAAAATAATACCCTTCATTGCTTTTTCTGCCATAATTTCCTTTGCTCAATATCCTCAAAACTATCATAGCCTGAGGAAAATTACAAGTCAGCGCTGGTTCTTTCTTTTTCTGGACTCACTTTTTTAGTCTCTACAGAGAATCGCCAACGTTGATAAAAAAAGATTCCAAAAAAAATTCCTCCACCTACAAGGCAAAACCAAGGCATTTTTTCAGGAGTAAAGAACGAAAAAAAGAGATTTACTTTTTGTGATGGAACTTTTTCTGCCCCCTTTCCTGCTGCTGGAAGTACTTGGGAGGAATTACTCCGCGTTAAATCTAAGTTTCGAGCTGCCGGTTCTGCAAAAATTTCCACCACGACGAAAGTTGGCCGACCAAGAAGCGATATTTTGCCCGCAGCAATACCCGTTTGACTAAAGTCTTCCGCTAACAAATTTCGCCGATGACTTTCAGAATTCAGCCAAGCCGATACAATCGCTGTAGGATCCAGCAAATCTCGAGCCAAATTTTCGCCCAATTCATTGAAGAGATAATTTTCTTCTTTGGCAAAGTCACTCGCTTGACGACCATCAGGCGCCTGGTGTGCCCAATACTCTTGTTGGGCCATATCCAGTAATTTTTTTTGAGCGGCAATTTGTAATTGCTGATTTTCCTGTAAAATTTCGCGTCCCTCTGCCTGCCGAGCTTGATTAACTTTTTGCAGTAAAACAGCTGGGAACTCAGGAGAAAAACTTGAGCGCTGTGCTGAAAGTTTTGTCAAAAAAACGGAAGCCACTAAACATAAAACTGCCAACAACAAAAATGAATAAGAAAGAAAAAAGTGTCGCCAGTTTAGTGAGGTTTTTTTTGCTTGCGTAATCGTTTCCATTGTAACAAGGCGAAAAGGAAAAGAAACG
>CAZWOQ010000062.1:0-4492 GCA_964635585.1 uncultured Pseudomonadales bacterium
CAGGCGCTATTATTCTCTTCTGCAATTACGGAATTTTCATCGTTGCGCTTGCTGTAAATAACAATTCTTCCACGCGGTTCTGAGACAGTTTGTAATTTATTCACATATTCTTCATAGAACATGTCGACAGGGCCAGAATACATATCAAAATAAACATTGGAAATGAGTTGATATCTATATTGTAAAGGTTGCTGATCAATAGGAGATAAAAGTTGTTGTTTTTCTTTTGTTTTAAAAGATTGCAAAAAATTAGAAAAATTTAACCAAGGATATTGTGAAGAGTAGTTTTTTTGAAGGTTGTCATAGCCGGCAACACAAATAAACAGGGTGAGAAATAGGCCTCCAATTATGAGCAAATGTTTTTTGTTGTTGAAGCTGCTTTTTTGTGGGTGAATTGTGCCCTGCGAACTTTTTTTTATCATGCTGTGTATAAGTATACTAGAAGCAACTTCTTCTTTCCATAGATACGCGAGATTTTTTGTCGATTGAGCAAATCGTGCTACACTAAAATCATGCAACTTCCTCTTTCTTCCCAGATGAGTAATCAAGAAATTGGCAAGGTTTTCAACTTTATTGCAGAAGTGTTGGCAGCGCAGCCAGGAAATCAATACCGAGTGAGAGCCTACGAAGATGCGGGTGTTTTCATTGAGCAGCAAAATCATAGTTTGGCAGAAGAATATGCTCTCCTCCGTCAAAAAGAGCCAGAGAAGGCGCGAGAAATTTTTAGGGGAAAATTGTTAGCGATGCCCGCAATTGGAGAAAGCATTGCGGACAAATTGCTGGAACTTTTTGAAACAGGCAATATCAGCAGTTTCCAGAAATACCTCAAAAATGTACCCGCTGGGGTTTATCCACTCGTACAACTTTCTGGAATTGGTTACAAAAAAGCCAGCAAACTTGCGGAAGCTTTTCGATTGTATTCCGCCAATATGGCATTAGAAAAATTATTAGCCGCTGCAGAAGCAGGAAAAGTGCGGGACCTCGAAGGTTTTGGGGAAAAAAGTGAATTGGCTTTGATTGATCTTTTACAAAAACAATACCAAAAAAAGCGAATTCCTTACGCTGAGGCGAAAAAAGAAGCCGACGAACTTGTGCAGGCTTTATCGGAAATTCCAGCTTTATCTCAAGTTACCGTATTGGGAAGCTTGCGCCGCGAAGCAGCGACAGTTGGAGACATTGACCTCGGCGCTTGCGCCGAGGATGGGGCGGCGCTGCGCGCCGCCCTCAACCAAATCCCGCTCATCAAAAAAGTTCTTGTGGCTGGTGACAACATGATTCGCATTTACACAATTCATGATCGACAAGTTGACCTCAAACTCAGCAAAGCAACAGAATGGGGAAGTTTTTTACAGCATTTTACTGGAAGTAAGGAACATAATATTCGCTTGCGCGAAATTGCTTTGAAGAAGGGTCTTTCGCTGTCAGAGCATGGAATCAAAATAAAGGCAACTGGAGAGACAAAAAAATTCTCTGATGAATCAGACTTTTATCATTTTCTTGGTTTTGCCTTAATTCCACCATCTGAGCGAGTCGGAGCTGAGGAGTTTGGTCGTTACCAGTTCAAGTAACTTTCTTCTCTACTCCGCCTGACAAGCGCTATAATAGCGGCATGCAAAAAAATTGGCAGCGTTTACGTAATGATCCACAATTGAAGAAAAAGATCTTGGTTCGTGAGCAAGTCCTTGATGGTATTCGGGCTTTTTTCAAACAAGAGGCCTTTCACGAAGTGGAAACGCCGCTTTTGGTAAAATCTCCTGGCAGTGAGCCAGAACTTGAGGTTTTTGCGACTTCTCTAAAACATCTTTCTGGGAAAGAAGACGCTGCTTATTTGTTAACCAGTCCAGAGTATGCGATGAAAAAACTTTTGGTAGCTGGCATGGGCAGTATTTTCCAGATTTGTAAAAGCTTTCGCAACATAGAAAGTTTGGGAGGAACCCATAATCCAGAATTTACCATTCTTGAGTGGTACCACACACCCGGTGACTATGTAACGGTGATGGATGATACCGAGGCGTTGCTCCGCTTTCTTTATGATCGAATTATTGCTGATGGCAAGTATTTACTCAAGTATCAGGGGCGAACTTTTGATTTGAATGGGCATTTTTCACGTGAAAAAGTAGCCGATTTGTTCCAAAAGTATTTGGGTATCACCAGTGATACTTTACTTTCACGTGAAAAGTTAGCCGAAGTTTGTCAAGAAAAGGGTTTTCAAGTGGAAGCGGACACTGCCTGGGATGAATTGTACTACCAGCTATTTCTGAATTTCATTGAACCGGCTTTGGCAGAAAGTGATAAACCGGTTCTTGTCTATGATTATCCCGCTCAACAAGCGGCTCTTTCCAAGAAAAAACTTGACGATCCTCGTTTTGCAGAACGTTTTGAGTTGTACTTGGGTGGTTTGGAGTTGGGCAATGCTTTCAGCGAATTGGCGGATGCAGATGAACAGGAGGCTCGTTTGCGGGCGGAACTAGAATTGCGCGCTGCTAAAGGTAAGCTGAAGTACGAATTGGATGAGGATTTTATTGCGGCGCTGCGCGCCGGTTTGCCGCCAACGGGTGGAATTGCGGTGGGCGTTGATCGTTTGGTCATGCTTTTTGCTGATGTTGCGGATATTAACGATACTCTCTTCTTCCCAGCCCGAGAGATGTTTGCGGAGTAGTGGCTTACAAAGTTCTCTTTTTTTCGTTATACTGAGAAAAATGGCGAAAGATCTGCTTTTCTTTATTTTTCTTTACTACGGTTTTGCTCTGGCCGGCTGGCTTATTGAAACCGTTTACAAGAGTATCATCCATGGGCGACTTGTTGCGCCACTCAGTTATCTCGGTTTACCCTTCGCAGAAATTTACGGTATTGCGGGAATACTTTTAGTAACTTTTTTTCAAATGAGTAGTTCATGGCCGAATATTTTGGTGATTTTTGTGGCGGCTATTTTAATGAGTTTACTTGAATATTTCGGTGGTTGGTGGTGCCAGTTGGTACTGCGGGAACGACTCTGGGATTACCGGCGCAATCGTTTTAATATCCACGGTCATACGGATTTGCAGCACGCAATGTATTGGTTTTTCTTGGTGGCTTTTGCCTATCATTTTGTTGTGCAAAAGTGGCAAAATTTTGCTGCTTTTCGCTCCGCTTTGGAAGCGATTCCGAGTTTTTGGCAAATTCTGCTTTTACTGCTGTTTATGTTGACGCAAGGAATCTTGTTACGGCGACGCTTAGCTTTATCAGCGAAAGTTTCGAGAAGAGCAGCTAGAAAAAAGCGTCGTTAAGAGGTAAAATCGCCTTTTACGCATTCGTGAAAAGAGAAATAACGAAAAAAAAGGACTTTTATGTCAATGATCAAAGCCGGCAATATCAAAAAAGGCAGTTATATTTTGTATAATGGCAAGCCCCATGCGGTGATAAGTACGCAGTTTGTTTCTCCAGGAAAAGGTTCTGCTTTTACTCGAGTGAAGATGCGCAATCTTGATTCAGGGGTGAATATTGAATTTAACTTTAAGTCTCATGATTCAGTCGATGAGTTGGACATTGAGAGTCACGAAATGCAGTATCTCTATGATGATGGTGAAGATATTGTTTTCATGAATCCTCAGACTTACGAGCAAGTTAATGTGCCTGCAGAACTTTTGGGCAAAAAGGCCAAGATGTTGACGAGTGAAATCAAGGTGTACGTGATGTTTTATCAGGAAAAAGCGATTGGGGTAAGTCTGCCACCAAAAGTGAAGATGAAGGTCGCCGAAGCGCAGGATGCGGTGGCAGGTGATCGACAGACTGCTGGCAAAAAACCAGTCGAAATGGAAACGGGTTTAGTTATCCAGGCGCCACTTTTTGTGAAGACTGGTGATGTTTTAGTGATTGATACTGAAACGGCAGAATACGTTTCTCGTGCGAACTAAATTTTCTGCTGGTTATTTTTATTTTGGCGCGGTACAATAACGCCGCTGTTTGCGTCAAGTAAAAGCAATTTAACATGGGTCCGTAGCTCAGTTGGTTAGAGCAGTTGCCTTTTAAGCAACGTGTCGTGGGTTCGAGTCCCACCGGACTCACATAATAAAAAAGACGGGTTTTCCGTCTTTTTTATTATGTGAGCTCTGTTTGGGAGAGAGCCCCGTTCGCGCATTCGAACGGAGTGAGAATGTCTGAGGCGGCGAAGTGCGCTCAGCGTCTCCACCGGACCCTTCAATAAATCTTTTTATTTCCCCTTTCTATCTTTTAATATTTTGCTAAAATATATTGACGTAGGTCTATATTATGAAAAATTTTGAAATATCTGAATCAAATTTGCCAGAAAATTCGTTTGGTGATGAAAATGGCCAGGGGGTTGAGAATGAAGATATTTTAGAAAACATTTCTAAAGTTTTAGCAGATTTGGATGTTGGTTCCTTAGGGAGTATCCAAGAACAAGTAGGTGATCTTCGGATTAATGCCGGTAAAAATGAAATTTTGAAGAAGTTTCTTTCTTGGCCAATTAAACAACAAACAGAATATCTTAAGA
>CAZWOQ010000063.1:0-4402 GCA_964635585.1 uncultured Pseudomonadales bacterium
TAAAAGAAAGATTGATACATCGAGATATAAAAAGATATATTTTGATATATTATCTTAAGCATTCACAAAAAACGAATTTTCAAAAAAACATTAAAAAAGTTGATATACCTCGTAAATATCCCCTGCCCCCATAGTCAGTGCGACCGAGAAATCTGCTTTTTGCAATTCCTCTGCCAAACTTGTCAAGTTGGGCAGTAAACGGACTCGACACTCAGGAGCGCGTTTTTTGATTGCTTCAACCAACAAATCACTACTGATACTGGGATCATCACTCTCACGAGCTGAGGCGAAAATGGGTAAAAGAAAAAGCTGGTCATCAGCCTGGAGATTTTCCACAAAAGCTTGGACAAATTCCTCAAAAAGAAGTTTTGTTCGAGAATAGGTGTGCGGTTGAAAAGCAACGAGGCGCTGTTTACCAGGAAAACTTGCTTGTAAAGCTTGAAGCGTTGCTGCTACTTCACTCGGATGATGCGCATAATCATCAAAAAATTTTTGTTGATCAGTTTCTCGGACAAGTTCAAAACGTCTTGTGGTCGAACGAAAATCAGCTAGGGCTCGGCTGGCATCTCGCAAGGAGAAGCCAAGAAGATGGGCGGCGGCCAGGGCCGCCGCCCCATTTCGCAAATTAAATTCCCCAGGAATTGCTAAGGAGAGCAAACAATCTTCTTCGCCATAATATAACTCAGCTTGGCTCAAGCCAGCACTGAAGCGCAAATTTTTCAGCAAAAAATCATTGCCCTCTTGTTGACCAAAAGTTTTGACTTGAATGTCTGGTCGATCGAGGCGGAGTTGCAAACCGAGTTGAGCGAGTGGCTGATCATCACCATTGAGTAAAAGCCAGCCATTACTCTGAATATTCTCAAAAAATTGCAGAAATGTAGTTCGTGTATGGGTGAAGTCGTCATAAACGTCGGGATGATCAAAACGCAAGTTATTGCAAATGGTCAAATGTGGTCGCAAGAAACTGAAACGAGGAACAATTGCTTCACCTTTTTCGCGAGCGTGAGGGTTAATGACGTATTCATCCGCTTCGGCCACAAAATAGCGCCCTTCGGCCTGCCACTGACCAGTTTTCGGAAGACCAAGGATTTCGCCAACACCGACAGAGTAGGATAATTGTTCTGGGGCGAGTTTTTGCAGAATCCAAGTGAGCATGGCTGAAACGGTGGTTTTGCCACCGACGCCGCAGACAGCAATGCCTTGCTGTTGGTTAAAAAGTTCTGCCAAGGCCTCTGCCTGAGAATAGACAGGAATGCCGGCACGCAACGCAGTTTGCACTTGTGACTGATCAATCCCTTGGTGCGCAGCAGTATAAATAAGACAATCCGTGTCCGCTGGCAAGTCACTGGTTAATGGGTCAATGTGAAAGGGTTGTTTTTCTTGAAGTTGTTGCAGCATTTTTTTGGTAACGAAATCTTCGCTGACGTCAGAACCATGAATTGTTTTGTTGGCGTCAACAAGACATTGCGCAAGTGAAGTCATGGCTACGCCTTTGATTCCCACCAAATAAAAATGTTGAAAGGCCAACAGAGACATATTAGGAGAGTGCTTTCTTGACGGCTTCAAGGTCGCTCCAAGGAGTTTCCGTCTGACCATAGGCCATAGTTTTTTCTGGTCCTTTGCCAAAAATACCAATTAAATCACCTTCTTTGGCTAAATTTTTCAGTGCGAACTGAATAGCCTCTTGGCGATCGGCAATGGAAAGTACCTTATTGTGATTGCTTTGTAAATTTTCTTTCATTTGTCGAATAATTGACCAGACATTCTCGCTTCGAGGATCTTCTGCAGTAAAAATAACGAGATCAGCGAGTCGGCAGCCAATTTCACCCATGATCGGGCGTTTGATCGCGTCACGCAAACCAGCGCATCCGTAAATGGCAATGAGGCGACCATGCAAGTGCTGCTTTTTCATAATGTTGCGCAGTGAACTGAGCGCATTTTCTAAACCCTGGGGTGTGTGAGCGAAATCAACAACGACGGAAAATTTTTGTTTGCTTTCAATAAATTGCATTCGTCCAGGAACTCCGGGGAAACTTGCAATCCCATCGGCAATCGCTTGATTACTCAGGCCAATTTCTTGAGCTAACTTACAAACTAAGCGAGCGTTCATCTGATTAAAATGTTCGGGAAAACGACTGCGAATGGCATTTTGCAGCTGACCGGGTAAA
Source organism: uncultured Pseudomonadales bacterium (assembly GCA_964635585.1). Lineage (GTDB taxonomy): Bacteria > Patescibacteriota > Microgenomatia > UBA1400 > PJMF01 > UBA1364. The sequence goes on from CAZWOQ010000063.1 coordinate 2,169, forward strand.
CTTTCTTGTTCACTGTATTCTAGGACGTGGTAGAAAGAGCTGGGTAAGAGGCGTTTGAGTCGATAATACGAAGCGTCATCACTATTGAGTACTACGCTTCGACTTTGGCGAAGCACAATTGCTTTTGCTTCTAAATAGTTTTGATAATTGAGGTGATAGTCAAAATGATCTTGAGCAATATTGGTAACTCCAGCCAAAATGGGATGGATACCAAAAAGCCGGTATTGATAGGCGCCTTGAGAAGTAAACTCCAAGACGAGGTATTCAACTTTTTCTTTTACCATGCGCCGGAGAAGTCGGTAGAGTAAATCCGGGCTGGGGCTAGTGACATGAAAACCTGTTTCAATTTCCTCACCATTGATATAGGCGGCGACGGTAGAAATCAAAGCAACTTTATAGCCTGCTTGGTGCATCAAGTGATAAAGCAAAGTGCTTGAGGTAGTTTTACCATCAGTACCGGTAATGGCGATGATTTTCAGATGACGGTCTGGGAAAGCAGTTTTTATTCTGGCTGGGAGGCCTTTGAAGAGGCCAGTTTTAAATAAGTGATAGATTCTTTTGAGGTGATAAACAAGCTCTTGCATTTCCTTGCTATGATAGCAGGTTTTTTTCGGTTTATGGAAGGGCCAGGCTGTTTTTTTGGGAAATGCTTTGCTTGTTTTACTCTATTTGTATTCTTTGTATTCTCATTTTTCTAAAAAATGTTTTTCAAAGGGGTTTTTGCTGATATTTTGAAAGAGGAATTTTAAAGATTTCAGTAAAAATTCTATTAATTCAGCCAAAAAGAAAAAGTCATTTTGTGGTCAGCAATGGAAGCTATGCTGTTGAAATATGGCTGTGGAATTGTATGGGGGCGCTTTGGCCGTTGGCCAAAGCGCCCCTCCCCTCCTCTGCAAAGTGCAAGTAAGTGAAACCTTTGGGCCACCAGGTTGGCAGTTTTTGGGATACCCAGCAAGTTTAGCGCGGAGTAGTCAGGAAAGAATTGCCGCGGCCTTGCAGGCCGCAGGCTGGCGGATACGCGCAAGAAAGCTTTTGTTTAATTTTTCACCAGCAGTTCCCAAGTCTCTAGCGCCTCAACTGGATCTAGTAATTGCTTTGGGATATTTGGCGGTTTTTGCCGAGGTTTCGCTGCCAGCGCGGAGTCTTTTTGTGGGCACTTTGGATTTGTCAGGAAAACTTGATTCCCCAGAGTCTTGGGCGGTTTTTGTAAATCTTGCTTTGCAAAATAATTTCTCGCATTTGTATTTCCCTTTCCAGAAAGTAGTTTTGTCATTGTCTCCTGGAAAATTGCAGCTTTGTTTTGTTCATTCGCTGACAGAAACGGTTTTGCAGTTGCAGGGTCATGCCTCTTTGTTGCCGATTCCTTTTCAAACTCCTATGAAGAAATTCTCGCCTTTTTTAGCGACACAACACTTAAGTGAACTCTGGCAACTGACTTTGTTAGTGGCGGCAAAAAGTTCTTTTTTTCTTTTTGGAAGTGGTGACAAAACGGCTGCTCAACTTTTTTTACAAATGATTGCTGATTTGCAGGGGCCGCTTTCTTTGGCCCAAAAGTGGCAAGTTTTTGCTTTTTTTCAACAGTTTTCGCTTTCCTTCTCCACTTGGAATTGGCAAGAGCCCGTAGTAATAGAATTACTGGCTGAGTCAGCTTATAGGAGTGCTCATAGCTATTGTTGTCTTCCCTTTGCGGTTTTGTCAGTTTTTCCCAAAAATTTGCCAGCATTTCTTTTTTTTGATCTTTGGCAGCTAAACAATAAAGAAAGAAAAATTTTGGCTACCTTTTTACAGCAACGGCGTTTGCAGGATTCATTTTACCCGCGTTGTTTTTTCTTTTTACAGAAGTGTGCTTGTGGAGAAACTCCTTGCCAGTGCAGTAAACAGGAACAACTGCGTTTCCAAAATCTCGAGCAGTTTTGGCGAACAGAAGCTGACTGGGTGATTGTTTTTTCTGAGCAAGAGAGGCGGCAATGGCTAAGGAAAACCCCAAAGAGTGTTTCCTTGCGAAAAGGCGACTTTTTTGCCCGGGGACAGAAATTAGCAGTAACAGAGACGGCTGCCGTTTTTCCCCTTGCTCAAGAAGCGAAGGGATTTTGGCAAGAGCTAGTAGAAAAGGGTTCTTTCAGTCAAGAAAATGTGCAGACTATTCGACGCTTAGCTACTCAGGTAGCACGCCTAAGTAACAAGACATTTGTGGCGAGGAAAGATCTTTTACGAGCTTTGGCATTATGGTATTT
>CAZWOQ010000064.1:0-4293 GCA_964635585.1 uncultured Pseudomonadales bacterium
CTTACTTCGAAGAAATTTTGCCCTCGACTATATTGCTCTTTTGGCAATCACCACGGGAGTGATTACAGGCAATTATAGTGTCGCACTGGTCATCGTTCTCATGATGGTGGGAGGCAACACGCTTGAGGATTACGCGGCGAAGCGAGCCGCCACTTCGCTGACCCAACTCAAAAATCGTCTGCCACAAGAAATCCAAGTTTTAACCCCTGAGGGTCAAATCAGCCAAAAAATCACTCAGGTGCCCATTGGCAGTGAAATTGTGATTCGAAAAGGCGAAGTTATTCCACTTGATGGCCTGCTTTTGAGTAAAACTGCGGTGATTGATGAGTCCAGCCTCACTGGGGAAGCTTTGCCAGTGGAAAAAGAAGCGGGCGATACTTTACACAGTGGCACGCTCAACCTTGGTGAAGTTCTCACTCTAAAAACCACCGTTGAAAATCAAGACTCCAATTACCAAAAAATCATCAATTTGGTTGAAGAAGCCCAGTCTGGGAAGGCTCCTTTCCTGCAATTAGCTGATAAATTGAGTATGTTTTTTACTCTTTTTACACTGCTCTTGGCTGGCTTGGTCTTTTTTTTCACACATTCACTCGAAAGAACCTTTGCTGTTTTGGTAATCGCTACACCCTGTCCGCTCATTCTTGCTACGCCAATCGCGATCATGGGTGGAGTGAATCAAGCGGCCAAACATTTGATTATTTTTCGCCAACTCTCTGCTTTAGAAATTCTTGCTGAAGTAAAAGCAATGATTTTTGACAAAACGGGCACCATTACTTTCGGCGAAATGCGGATCAATGACATTATCGTTACTAACGAAAATTACCAAAAAGATCGAATTCTCCAGATTGCTCTGGGTCTGGAAAGAAATTCACTGCACCCAATTGCCCGAAGTCTCTTACACTGCTGTCGAGAAAAAAAACTGCAAGCACTGCATTTTCAGAATGTAAAAGAAATTCCTGGCCTCGGAATCGAGGGCAACTATCGAGGAGATCATTACCGTTTACTGAAAAGTAATAAAAAATATGCCCGGACACTGCTGAAACGCAACGGAAAATTGATCGCCTATCTTGATTTCATTGACCAACCCAAACCGAGTAGTTCAGAGGTTCTTGAGAGTTTACAGAAACTGGGAATTGAACTGCATATTTTTACTGGCGACAAACTGCAACGAGCGAAAGATCTGCTTAAATCACTGCCCAACGGTATTCAGCTCCAGGCCGATTGTAGTCCTGAAGAAAAACGCCAAGGCATTTTACAGCTTAAACAGCAGCAGAAAATTACAGCGATGATTGGTGACGGGATTAATGATGCGCCGGCTTTAGCTTTGGCGGATGTTGGCATTGCCTTCAGCCATCAAGAACAAAGTGCTGCCTCAGAAGCGGCCGATGTGGTTATTCTTGGCAATAGTTTTCAAAGCGTCCTTGCTGCAGTAAGCATTTCCCAACGCAGTATGAAAATCGCCAAAGAAAGCATGTATGCTGGTCTGGCGCTTAGCATGCTGGGCATGATGGTCGCCGCCTTTGGCTATTTGCCCGCACTTGCTGGAGCACTTTTACAAGAATTAATTGATGTAGCAGTTATTTTTAATGCTTTGCGAAGCAGTCAGGACAAAAAAGCCTAATTTGCTATAATTGCCCCCATATGTCGATTAAAAAAATTCTTCTCACTGGTGATGATGGCTATACTTCCACGGGCACTCGCCTTTTGGTCGAAGCATTGAAAAATGACTTTGAACTGACCATTGCCGCCACTTTAGAGCAACAAAGCGCTATGGGTGGTCGAATGAATTTACAAGGGTTTGAATGGGGCAAAGATGTCGTCGATGGCGTGCCCGCTTACTGGGTGAATGGTTCACCTGTCGATGCCATGGAACTGATGAAAAGTATCTACTCCGAACCCGAAACTTTCGACTTGGTGATCTCAGGTATCAACTGGGGTGCTAATTTAAGCACTTCTGTTTTCAGTTCCGGCACAGTGAACGCGGCGCTCCGCGCCGCGGGCGTCCAACTTGCCCCGCATGTTCTGGCAATGAGTTGGGATCTGCCAGCAGATATGTATTTACTGAAGCACCAAAAAGATGCCGGGCTGGAACTTTATGAGTATCCCAAAAAAATGATTCGCCCAATTCTCGATTTTCTGATTAAAGAAGATTTTCTTGCTGCTCCTCTGGTGAACCTGAATTTCCCCCAAAAAGCCACCCAGGCGTATCGCATCACCGAAATTGCTCCCGACATTACCAAGGTTTTTGACTACGATGCCGATGCCGTTGCGAAAAATTTAGAAGATGGACATTACAGTTATGCTGGCTCTCGGAGGACCGATGAGCGCTTGCCGCTTGATTGGGACGTGGGCGCGATCAATGCTGGCTATATTGCCATAAGTCCCTGTTTGACGAACTTAAGTCATCAGAGCGTTCTTGGGAACTGTACAACCCGTCAGGGTCAATTTTCCGAATAATTTTTCACGTGAAAAATACGGCAAATCTGGATTAGCAAACTTTAGTAGGGATAATTTTCACGTGAAAATATTAATTTTTGAGACCTTGAACCTCTTTTAGCAAAAAATCTTTCCCATCAAAATCGACCACAATGTACCCAGCATTCTTAAAAGCTCCTGGACCAAGTTTTTCTTTCGGATACTTTCCCAAGCTCTCTAGAAAATTCCGCAACATTCCTCCATGACTTACCAATATAATTCTTTGGCCTAAATGTTTAGGATAAAGCTCTTCTAGACTTTTTCTCATTCTTATAATAAGTTCAGCATCCGTTTCCATTCCACTGACGAAACGGTAGGAACGTTGTTTATCAGCTGAGAGTTGCCGGTACGTAGCAATCTGTTCAGCTAATTCCTGTTCATATTCTTGTCGAGTTTTTCCATTATAAGGACCAAAATCTCGTTCTCTTAATTTGACTTCTTTTTGAATAGGAAGCTGAAATGTCGCCGCTAAAATTTCCGCCGTCTGTAACGCTCTGCCTAAATCAGAAGAATAAATTGAATGGAAAGAAAGAGAAGCTAATTGTTTGGCTAACTGATGTACTTCTTGAATACCATTTTCTGTTAATGGTGAATCCAACTGACCTTGAATTCTCTGTGAATTGTTCCACTCTGTCTCACCATGACGGACAAGATAATAAGTAACAACCTGACTCATAATCATTCCACTGGGCAGCTAATAAAAAGATGTACAAAAACTACGTGCTTCTGATAAAAAATTTCTTCTTTTCCAAGTGTGTATGGGATGACAAGATTGCGTTCAAGCACATGATATTGATATTGCCAATCACCCTCAGCCTCAGGAAGACAATCAGTTTCTTGGCGAGTTTGCTCAATTTGTTTCTGCAAACTGGCAATGAGGAATCGCATCACTTCCTCTTTAGTAATTCCCAAAGCTGACAATGCTTCTTCAGGAATCGTTCCACCAGCATATACCCGAGTAAAACGGCCTTGATCCGTTTTGACTAATTCTTGGCCTCCTCCAACTCGATCAGCCGCCCATTCATCATGATAAACTCCATTTTCATTTTGGTAGTGACTACTTTGTAAATCAAAAAGGTGGCGTTTTACTGCCTCGATTTCAGCTTTCCCCGCAAAACCACTCAATAAACCTTGTGATAATATTTTTGGGAATTGAATCATAGCTTTATGATACCTAATTGGTCCTTGTTTGAAAAGGAGCCTCAGGTTGAAATGATTTTCCCGCTGGATAGGCTTTGAAAGGAATTGCTCCCAAAAGAACTTGTGCTCGAACAAAAAGAGTCGGTTTTCCCTCGAGAAATGCTCTCTTATATGCCGGTCGGACACTGAGTTCCAAGTGATAGCGTCTTTGGAAATAATTTTTGATTGCGCTGCGCGTGTTGAGAGGTGCAGCAAGTAAAAAAGCCTCATAGTGATCTGCACTGGAAGAATAGTATTCCTGGTGCTGACGATGCAAAATCAACAGCGTTTGAGCTTGAGCTGTAGGAAAATCACTTTTTGCTGAAGATAAATTTTTTTCCAAACTGCCAGCAGTCTGCCAAAAACGACAGAGCGGCGCTAATGGCGAATTTTCCAGATCAGGTTGACGATTTTTGTAAACAAGATTTGCAAAATCCATAATCGCCGCATTTAATTTGGCAAAATTGGTATTTTTTGGCAATTTTTTTTGAATTTCGCTTTGATCAACTTTTTCTGCTTTGCTTCCGTATAAATAGCGTCCCCAAACTCGTTGTTGATTGGTATCAAAGGCTAAAAAAGGCAAATCATAGGCAAAACTTAAAATCGCCGCCGCTGTGTAGCTGCCAATTCCTGGAAGCT
>CAZWOQ010000065.1:0-4182 GCA_964635585.1 uncultured Pseudomonadales bacterium
CCGTAACAGGAATTCCCTATGGTGGTGGCAAAGGGGGAATTATTGTTGATCCCAGTAAACTTTCAGCCCCAGAACTTCAGCGACTCAGCCGTGCTTACGCTGCATTCTTGGCCGACAAAATTGGACCTTGGACTGATGTGCCTGCACCTGATGTGAATACCAATGGCCAGATTATGGCGTGGATGCTTGATGAATACAGCAAGATCCAAGAAAAAACTGCGAAGTTCAGTGTGAATCCTTTAGCAACATTTACTGGAAAACCCCTGGAATTAGGTGGTTCAAAAGGCCGAGAAGAAGCAACCGGTTTGGGCGGCTTCTTCATTTTGGAAAAACTTTACGAAAAGTTGCAGAAAGAGGGAAAATTCCAGAGCAAAAAGGATGTAACGGTAGCAGTGCAAGGTTTTGGTAATGTCGGTTTTTGGTTTGCCAAATTGGCAGCAGAAGCGGGCTACCGCGTTGTGGCTTTGTCCGATTCCCAAGCAGCAATTTACCAAGAGAAGGGTTTTGATCCAGAGGCGGCGTTGGCCTACAAGCAGCTTAATCGCCATTTAGAGGGTTTTGATGCCAGTCAAACGCTGACGAATGAGGCGCTTTTGGAATTACCCGTAGACGTCTTGGTTCCAGCCGCTTTGGAGAATGTGATTCATGAAAAGAATGCAACCAAAATTCAGGCGCCCTTCATTATCGAAATGGCGAATGGCCCAATTACTCCGGAAGCAGATGAAATTCTGGCGAAAAAAGGGACCCTGTTTATTCCTGACGTTTTAGCAAATTCTGGTGGAGTAACGGTTTCTTACTTTGAATGGGTGCAAAACTTACAAGGTTACTATTGGAGTCACGAGGAAGTGGTGAGTAAATTAAAACCACTGATGGAGGAATCTTTTGATTTGATGTGGGCAAATTTGGATGCTTTTGCGGCGAAAGATCAAGCAATTACTGGTCGTATGGCGACTTACCTTTTTGCAGTTCGTCGCGTTGTCGAAACGATGCTTGTGAAGCGTTAGCTGCTGCTTTGCAGCTTTGCTGTTTTGATGAGGAGTTTTTGAGGAATTGGAACTGGAGGAAGAAGCAGGGTTGATGGTGGAGGGTGGCGGCCAGCGGCCGCTGGCCGCCACCTCAACTCAGACCGAGATTTCAGCAAGCAGGTCTTCTTAATCTTTCGTTACTTTTCCGTAGAGTTTCTTGGAACAATTTAGCTGTTTTTTGTGACAAAATCTTTGACCACAGACCAAATCTCGGGGCGATCTTTTGCCACCGTGAGATTTGCTAAAAGCCATCCAAGGGGATAACCACCGTCAAGATATTCACCTTTTGGCTGATGAACCAAAACTTTTTCTTGTTTGGCAAGAGCCTGAACAGTGTCGGTGATGTAGAGTTCCCCAGAATCTGGGTTGACTGGTTGCGCATCCAAAATTGGCCAAATTTCTTTACTTAAAATATATTTGCTGATATTGACGAGGTTTGAAGGAGCTTCGCCTGGAGCAGGTTTTTCAACAATTCCTGCTAAGAATTGGTGTCCAGCATTTGTTTCTGTTTTCATTACGCCGTATTTACTGAGTAATTCGTCTGGTTTTTCAATGCCCATGAGGGCGGCTTTCGCCGCTGCGCTTTCGTATTCAGCGATCATTTCAGCAATTGAACTGCCTTGGTCATGTCGATAGATGAAGTCGTCGCCCATTAAAACCAAAAAAGCATCTTCATTTTTGACATATTCTTTGGCAAGAAGAACGGGTACGGCCGTTCCATAGGGATCACTATCTGTTTGCTTGACGAAGTGAAAAATGGCTTTGTCGTGTAGGTGGGCAATTTGCTCATAAAGTGGCAATTTGTGCATTTTTTCCAGGTATTCGTAAAGACGGTGGTTTTCACGGTAAAAGTGTAAAACTTGGTAGTTGTGGATATTGATGACAAAAATAATTTCTTCGATACCCGCTTTAACGCAGTCATCAACAACATAATCAATTAAAGGCCTTTCAAGGATAGGCAACATTTCTTTTTGAATACTTTTGGTGACCGGGAGAAAACGAGTTCCAAAACCAGCACAAGTAATAATGGCTTTCTTTATTTTCATGCCTTGAGCCTAGCATATTTTTTCTCATTTATAAAGCCTTGGCTCTGATTTACAATTCGGTTGATGTTGAAAATTATTTTAGCTTCTCAATCAGCTCAGCGTTTGGCAATTTTACGGACGCTGCCGTATTCTGTTGAGGCCTATCCTGCCAATATTGATGAGCAGGCAATTCCTTTTCAAAGTCCACAACAAAAAGCCGAGCGGATTGCTCAAGCGAAAGCGACAGCAGGGAAAAAACTCTTTCCTCGAGATCTTGTTGTCGCCGCTGATACTTTTTGTCTTTGTGAGGGAAAAATTCTGGAAAAACCGAAGTCTCTTCGCGAAGCAGAGGAAATGCTGGCTTGGCAGTCAGGAAAGCTCTTGGAAGTTTTGACAGGTTACGCTTTTTTTGGCCAAAAATCGTCTTTGGTTTCTGGAGTTGTAACAACTTCTGTGAAGATGCGGCCATTACGTCAGCAGGAAATTGTGCAGTATTGTCAAAGCCAGCCCGTTTTGACTTGGTCTGGAGCTTTTTCTCCTGCCTATGATGCGGGGATGGCACTCATTGCCGAAATATCAGGAAATGCAACAGCTTTTAGTCACGGCTTCCCTTTGGATGTATTTCTTCACTATTTGGCTGAACAAAACAGTGGTGATTTAGCTGTAAATAATGAAAACCACTAGGATAAAGAAAAGAAAAACGGTAGTGAGTAAGGTGCGATCTTTGAGCAGAACGTCCTCCGGAGCCTCGCCCTTGTTTTCCTCATAAATCAATTGTAAGTAGCGCATGATCCCAAAAATCACAAAAGGAAGAGTGAGCATCAGCAGTTTTTGTGACTGCAAAGTTCTAGGCAAAATAAAGTAAAGGTTGGGAAACTTCTCATAGAGAGTATTGACGCCTTCACCAGGATAATTTTGAAAAGCAAACAAAGCATAGGTGAGCCAACTCGCGGTAGCAAACATAGCAGTGTATTGGTCTAAAAGTCGCGTGCTGTATTTTTTGAGGCTTTCTCGGCTGAATTCTAGCTTATTGGTTGAAAGCAAGGTGCGTTCACTTTGGCGTTTCCCGACAGCCATAAAGAGTGACAGAGAAATGACGGTGAGCAAAAACCAAACGCTCATATGCAAGTTGACCACAACAGCGCCTGCATAGACACGAATCAAGAAACCTAAAGCGATTGAAATGATGTCAAAAATGGCGTATTTTTTCAAACGGGTCGAGTAGAAAACTTGTAGGACAAAATACAAGGCAAGAAGAATTTTGAAAAAACTTGGCAAACCTAAAGATAAAAAGAAAACGATTGCGAGAAAAAGAACGATCAAAAAAATGGCGAGCGGGATAGGAAGTTTCCCAGAGGCAATCGGGCGATTCTTTTTGAAAGGATGCTGGCGATCGGACTCATAGTCGATAATATCGTTAAGAAGATAAATGGCCGAGGTCAGAAAAGAAAAAATAATGAAGGCGAAGCTGACGACAAAAAAGTAGGGAACTTGACCGGCTGGCACATAAAACAGAAAGCCAGAAAAAAGTAGGGCTGCGTAAACGGCAAAGTTTTTCAACCATTGTTTGGGTCGGCAAGACTTTAAGATAAGATACAGAAGACTGTCTTTAAGATTCGTCATGTTGCGTTATTTTACTATAGATCAAAAAGGAAAAAACGAATAGGGTAACAAGAATAATTGCTAATATTTTTCCTCGCGTATCAAGAAAAAGAGATAAAACGCCCATAAAAGCACTACAAAACATATAAAAAAGAGCAATTCTTCGGCGGCCCCAACCATAGGAGTCCATGAGTTTGTGGTGAAGATGGCCTCGATCGCCCCAAAATGGTGATTTACCAGCTAATATTCTTCGAGTAATAGTAAAGATTCCATCTGCCATGGGTACGGCCAAAACCATGAGCGTGGTGGCCACTTTTGCCCCAGAGAGAATTGCTAATACTGAGAGAAAATAACCAGCTAAAGAGCCTGCTCCATAACCAGGCATAATTTTTTGTGGGTAGAAATTCCAAAGCAAAAAGCCTGCAAAGGCACCCGCGACGATCAAGCTGAGGTGGGCAACATTAAATTGAGTTGGAGCATCATGAAATTGTCCAGCAAGGAGGGCAATAAAGACGCATGAAATAGCCACA
>CAZWOQ010000066.1:0-4168 GCA_964635585.1 uncultured Pseudomonadales bacterium
GTTCGAAGTTTTCTGGTTTCCAAAAGTCTCGTTCTTTGGAAAGTTGTACAAGTCTCATATCGAGGATTACTACATTTAATGTTGGTGTTTCTACTGAAGAAAAGCTCATTTTTTCCTTTCTTGCAGGTCTTTGAGTAATACGCTTTTTTGGTCTCGTTCTGAAATAATCATTTCATCGCGGCTAAAGGGCCACTCTAGGTGGAGATCAGGATCAAAGGGCGAAATAGATTGATCATCACGAGGATCTCGTTCTTGATACAGCAAGTCAACACCATAAAGATACTGAACTGGCCCCTCAAGAGCGCAAATGGAATTCGCTAAACGTTTGCTGATATACAAATTCGCGGCGACCTTTGCTTGCGGATCAAAATGCAGCCGAAAATATTCAACTTGAAGAAAAGTTGCCGACTCTGGGCGAGTGTCCGCAATTGCACAGTAGGCAGTTCCAGCCAAAACCGTGATCAGTTTGTTCCAACCCTCAGCGTGCATGCCGCGCAATACTTTCGTTTTCGAATACGAATGATTTACTTGTTTAATGACAAATTGTGGATTAATGTGAGCTTGAACAATTTGCGGTCGAAGCACTTCTGAAAAAAGTCCCCGTTCATCAGGAAATTGTGGATACTCTAAATAAAATAGCCCATTGATTTTTGTTCGGAACACGCCGGGAGCGATGGCAAGTGTTTCATTTGGTTGGTAGAAGTCTGGCATAGCTTTATTGTAAGCGAAAATTTTTGACTTGCCAGTCGGGTTTTCTTTGCGGCTGAAGGCTAAAATTCGCAAAGAAAACCCGACTTCACATCCGAAGCATCTTCTTTATAATAAAAACCCTATGACTCCATTCCAACCCTCTCAAAAAATTCTTACACGGTATGCAGATGTTTTGGTGAACTTTGCTCTTAATTCTGGTGCTGGCGTGAAACGTGGAGAAATTGTTCAGGTGGTGGTTCCCGATGTGGCTAAACCGCTTGCCTTAGCTTTGCAAAACACTTTGCTGAAAGCAGGGGCCCATCCGCTTTTGCGTTTGTTGCCAACGGGTTTTGATAAGGACTTCTACAATTTAGCCAGTGATGAGCAGCTCCAATTTTTTCCTCGTGAGGTGATGATGGCTCGGGCGCAAACCCTTGATCATCAGATTGGTATTTTGGCAGATGTGGATCCCTATGAATTAAGTGAAATTTCTCCACAAAAAATTTTGATGCAGCGTAACGCTCAAAAACCCTACCGTGACTGGTTGACCGATAAGGAAAACCGGAATCAATTTACTTGGACGATTGCTTTGTGGGGCACTGAAGCAAAAGCCAAAGAAGTAGGTTTGAGTTTAGAAGAGTATTGGCAGCAAATTAGCCAAGCTTGTTTTTTGGATGAAAGCGATCCTATCGCCAAATGGCGCGAAGTGGCGGCGCTCAATACCGAGATCAAAGAGAAACTCAACGCTTTAAAGATTGAAAAACTTTTGGTCAAAGGTGACGACGTTGATTTAGTAGTGACCCTTGGTGCTGATCGCATTTGGCAAGGTGGCAGCGGCCGGAACATTCCAAGTTTTGAAATTTTCACTTCTCCTGATTGGCGCGGTGTCGAAGGATGGGTCCGTTTCAATCAGCCACTCTATCGATATGGAAACGTGATTCAGGATGTTTCTTTGCGTCTTGAAAAGGGTTTGATTGTGGAAGCTAAGGCGAAAAAAGGCAATACTTTTCTTCAAGAGATGTTACAAACGCCAAACGCTGATAAAATTGGAGAATTTTCGCTGACGGATCGGCGGATGTCCCGAATTAGCCATCCAATGGCCGAAACGCTTTTTGATGAAAATATTGGTGGACGTTTTGGCAATACCCATCTGGCGGTGGGAATGGCCTACAAAGATTGTTATCGAGGCAAAGCCGATGAACCGACTCCTGAAGAGTGGCAGGCGATGGGTTTTAATGACTCCGCAGAACATACGGATATTGTGAGCACGACAGACCGAAATGTGACAGCAGTTCTTACTTCTGGTGAAGAAAAATTAATTTATCGTGATGGTCAATTTGTGCTCTGATCAGGAAAAAGCTCGTTTTTGCTTAAAAAGAGTATAATACGACCCATGATCATCAAATCAACGCAAGAGTTAGCAGCTTATCAAGCCGCGGCTGACAAATCGACGCAGATTCTTCGTCAGCTTTTTGAAGCAAGCAAAGAAGGAGTTACGCCATTGGAGATTGACCAATTGGCGGATCGTCTCTGTGCTGAGGCAGGAGTAATTCCTTGTTTCAAAGGAGTTGGTTCAAAGCGCAACGCTTATCAATACGCAACTTGTATCTCTGTCAATGAAACCGTTGTTCACGGGATTCCCACAAATAAGCCACTTAAAAAGGGTGATTTAGTCAAAGTTGATTTTGGGATTAATGATCAGGGTCTTTTGACGGATCACTGTTTTACTAAGGCAATTGGTGAGCCAAGTCCTGCTGATTTACAGCTAATGAAGGTGGCACGCAAGGCCATTCAAAGCGCCGCCCGCAAAGCGGTGACGGGCAATCGAGTAGGCGACTTAGGGTACACGATGCAATCAATTATTGAAGCGGGCGGCGCTTCTGTCGTGAAAGAATTGGTGGGTCATGGGATTGGTCACACTTTGCACGATGAGCCTCAGATTCCTGGTTATGGTCGTCCTCGTAGTGGTGCAATTTTGCGAGAAGGGATGGTCATTTGTGTTGAGGCGCAGGTGATTGCTGGCAAGGATGATGGAATTTACCAAGAAGATGATGGTTGGACGATTAAATCTTACAGTGGCCGAAAATCAGCGATGTTTGAATATATGGTGGTTGTTGGCCGCGAACCACTTTTTCTCACTAAAACTTGGGATTGGTCGCTGAAGTAAAATTTTTCCCTTTCCGCTGAAAAAAATGCAAAGGAAAGCAAGCACTTATTTTGTCAATTGCATTTTCGCCTGGAGTGTTGTATAATTATACACTTATGACAGGCAAGCAGACGAAAGTTTCCCCAGAAGAGAAGAAAAGTAGCAAAAAAGCAACGGAAGAAGCAAAAACTTCCAAGTCGGTTATTCCCCAATCCCTCAAAGATGATCTTAAGGAATTACTGAAGCTTGCGGCAAGTCGCGGCTATGTGACACAAGATGAAATTTTAGATGTTTTTGTTGAACCAGAAATTTACATTGATGAACTCGATGAATTCTATGATCAACTGTTTAAGAAAAAAATTGATATTTTTGAATCGGTTTCCGAAGATCAAACTGCGGACAACGAGGATGTGCTCAAGCAAGAGCTCGATGTTTTGGCGACTTTAGGAAATGTTGGTGTCTCTGATCCAGTCAGAATGTACTTGAAGGAAATTGGTCGGATTCCTTTATTGACTCGCGAGGAAGAGATTCGTTTAGCCCAGGAAGTGGAAGCGGGCAGCGAGAAAGCGAAAAAAGATTTGATTAACGCAAACTTGCGTCTCGTTGTTTCCATTGCCAAGAAATATATTGGTCGGGGTATGACCTTTTTGGATTTGATTCAAGAAGGCAACAAAGGTTTGATCCGGGCTGTTGAAAAATATGACTGGACGAAGGGTTTTAAATTTTCGACCTATGCAACTTGGTGGATTCGTCAAGCAATTACTCGTTCCATCGCTGATCAAGCACGGACGATTCGGATTCCGGTCCACATGGTGGAAACGATCAATAAGCTGATGCGAACTTCACGTCGCTTGATGCAGGAACTCGGACGCGAACCTACTCCTGAGGAAATTGGTGAAAAGATGGAGCTTGAGCCCGACCGAGTCCGCGAAATTTTGAAAATTTCTCAAAATACGACTTCTTTGGAAACTCCGGTTGGTGATGGCGAAGATGATAGTACTTTGGGTGATTTTATCGCTGACGAAAAGCAAGATAGTCCCTACGACGTAACCAGCAAACAGATGCTTTCGGAGAACGTTGAAGAGGTGCTCAAAGCCCTTTCTGATCGTGAAGCTAAGGTGCTGCGAATGCGTTTTGGTTTGGCTGGTAATCGGATGATGACTCTTGAGGAAGTGGGCAAAGAATTTGGGGTAACTCGGGAAAGAATACGGCAAATCGAGGCCAAGGCTTTGCGAAAACTCAAGCATCCTTCCAAACGGAAAAAATTGCAAGATTTCTTGGATTAAAGTAATTTCTGGATTGTGGTTCTTTTTGGCCGCGCTTTTTTGGTGG
>CAZWOQ010000067.1:0-4094 GCA_964635585.1 uncultured Pseudomonadales bacterium
CGAATGCTTCTCAAGCTCAACCGAGCGAAAGTCCGGAAGCGGAAAAAGCCGAGAAAAAAGATGATAAAGACGCCGAGGAAGGCGAAGTAGTCAAAGACTAAAAAAATTTCCCTAGGGTCCTTCGCAAAGAAGGGCTCTAGGGTTTTTTGTGAAAATTTTGTTAGAATACAGCCATGGCAAGTAAACGGGATTACTACGAGATTTTAGGAGTGGACAAAAAGGCCGACGCCAAAACCATCAAGGCGGCTTATCGGAAGTTGGCTTTGCAGTACCACCCAGATCGCAATAAAGCTCCCGATGCCGAAGCAAAGTTTAAAGAGATCAACGAAGCGTATCAAGTGCTTTCTGATGAAAAGAAACGTCAGATGTATGACCAATTTGGCCATGCCGCATTTGACCCAAGCAGTGGTATGGGTGCTGGAAATCCTTTCGCTGGTGGCTTTGCTGGCCAAAATCCTTTTACCTGGTCTTACACAAATTCTGCTGATGCGGCCAATTTTGATTTTGGTGACCCTTTTGAAATTTTTGAACAGTTTTTTGGTGGTGGTTTTCGCCAAGGAAAACGGCGGGCGCACTATTCACTCCATATAGATTTCATGGAAGCGGTCAATGGAACCGAGAAAACCTTGGAGATTGAAGGAAAAAAGCATACCGTAAAAATTCCAGCTGGAGCCAATGATGGGACAAGGATTCGTTTCGATGATTTTGATGTCACCTTAGATGTGGGGACTCATCCTCGATTTAAACGTGATGGTTATGATATTTTTGTTGACGAAGCAATCAGTTATCCAGAAGCGGTTTTAGGAACACAACTTACTGTGCAAACTTTGGATAAAGAGCTCAAACTCAAAATTCGTCCCGGTACACAACCCAACACACTCATTCGACTTCGCGGTGAGGGAGTTCCTTTATTACGACATCATGGTCGTGGGGATTTTTATGTGCGAATTTTGTTAAAAGTTCCAGAAACCGTGAGCCGTAAAGCGAAAAAATTGCTCCAAGACCTTGATGAAGAACTCCAAGAAGTGAAGCAGTAAGAAAAGCCTTTCGCTTGCGCTCTAGGTGATTTGCCTTTTTGCTTAATTTTTGTTATAATGGTCTAGTAAAAAGAATGTTGAAGAAAAGGACGCGACAAGGTCCTTTTTTTTCTATAAAGAGCAAAAATTTTAATTGCAAGAATAAAAGGAAAATATGCCAACCGCACAAAACCCTCTAGTGAGAACAGAATTCGCCGCTGCTATTTCGCAGATTGTCGAGGAACGTAAAATTGATGCAGAAGATGTCTACGAAGCGATTCGTCAGGCTTTGGTTTCTGCTTATCGTAAACAAATGGGTGACCTCGAAGACGAGTTCTACTATTTTGTTGACCTTAACAAAGAAAGCGGTGCAGCGCGTATTATGAAAGCGCCTGTGACCAAACGCGATGAAGAAACGGGTGAAGCCTTGGCTTGGGATGAGAAAAAAGCCGTTGACGTGACCCCAGCAGGTTTTGGTCGAATTGCTGCGCAAACTGCCAAGCAAGTTGTTCTCCAGAAAATTCGCCGTTCGGAGCGTGACAAGGTTATCGCTACCTACCGAGATCAAATTGGTGAATTAGTCACAGCCAAGGTCTTACGTATGCAGGGCCGCAGTGTGATTGTTGATATTGGTCGTGGTCAGGGTCTCATGCCTCCAGAAGAGCAAATGCGCGGTGAGTTCTATCGGTTAAATCAGCGTTTAGCGGTTTTGATTAAAGATATTCAGGATACTCACAAAGGGGAACAAATTATTGTTTCTCGAGCGGATAGCCGTTTGGTGAGTAAACTTTTTGAGCGCGAAGTGCCAGAAGTTGCTTCCGGCGCAGTGGAAATTGTTGCCATTGCTCGTGAAGCTGGAGTGCGAACGAAACTTACCGTTCGCTCTCGTCAAGAAGGTGCTGATCCCGTTGGTTCCTGTGTAGGACAACGAGGAGTACGGGTGCAAAAAGTTATTGAAGAACTCAACAATGAAAAAGTCGATATTATTCCATACACTGAGAACCCAGTGCTTCTGTTACAAGGTGCTTTAGCTCCAGCAGAGAATCTGAAGATTGATTTAGATGAAAGCAAAAAAGTAGCAATGGTGACCGCTCCCGATGATCAACTTTCTTTGGTGATCGGTCGAGGTGGTCAAAACGTTCGTTTAGCGGCGAAGCTGACTGGTTTTCAAATCACCGTAAAGTCGGCAAGTGGCGAAGTACAATCTGCCGTTACTGGTAAAGAGGAGTATGAAATTGATACATTTAAAGGTCTTGATGAATCAACTAGATCAATCCTAATCGAACACAAATTAACTACTGTTAATGATTTGCTTCGTTTCCACGAAAAATGGAGCAAAATGCCAGAAATTGCTGATGAGCAAAAAGCACTCCTCCAAGCAAAAGTAAATGAAGCGGCTGAACAAGAAGAGGCAGCGCAAGCAGCTCGACAAGCAACGGCTGCGCAAAGTGCCAGCGAAGTGGAAAACGAAGTATAACGAGAGGACAACTGCCCTATGGCTTTAGAAAAACGAGCACCAATTATCACCATTATGGGTCATGTCGATCACGGCAAGACTACTTTGTTGGATTTCATTCGGCATTCGAATATTGCGGCTCGTGAAGAGGGTGGTATTACTCAACATATTGGTGCCTACCAGATAGATTTTCAGGGACAGAAGCTGACCTTTATCGATACTCCCGGTCACGCGGCATTTAATAAAATGCGCCAGCGCGGAGCGCAGATTACTGACTTAGTAATTTTGGTTGTGGCTGCCAATGATGGTGTCATGCCACAAACCATTGAGTCAATTCGTTTCATTAAGGAAAGTAAAGTTCCTTTTTTGGTTGCGATCAATAAAATGGATCTGCCGGACCTGCATCCAGAAGTTGTGAAGTCACAACTTGCTGAACATGAGGTTCTCGTTCAAGAATATGGCGGTGACGTAGAAACAGTTGAAATATCAGCAAAAAATGGCAAAGGTGTAGACAAATTGTTGGAGACAGTAGTGGCGATGACGGAGTTGGCCAATTTGCAGGCTGATCCCGAAGCGCCTTTAGAAGCCGTGGTCATTGAATCCACTAAAGATAAAAACAAAGGTTCTCTCGCACGGGTGATCGTTCGAGAAGGAACTTTGCGTTTGCGTCAGGAATTGGTGGTTGATGACATTACTGGTCGGGTTCGTTTGTTAACGAATGAAAAAGGCCAAGCTTTGGCTCAAGCAAAACCAGGGGAGCCAGCAGAGATCATTGGTCTGACTGCCGCTCCTGAGGTCGGTTCAGTGATTCGTGACGCAAGTCGCGACTACAGCGAAACGATTGTTCCTGAATTTAGCAAAACAGGTGCATTAGAACGCCAATTTTCTCTTTCGGATAAAGATATCGATTGGGAAAAAGTGAATCTCGATGTGGTTCTTGGTGAGAAAGAACAAATTAAGCTGATTATCAAAGCGGATGTTAAGGGAACCCTTGAAGCAATTTTACAGAGTTTGGATCAAGATTCGGTAGAAGTTATTAGCTGTGGTGTTGGTCAAATCACGGACCAAGATATTGAATTGGCTCGAGGAGGAACGGTTGTTATTATTGCTTTCAATATTTCCGTCCCGTCTTCAACGAAAAAAACTGCGAAGCTGGCTGGAGTGAAAATCATGGAGTATCGCATTATTTATCACTTAATCGAAGACCTTCAAAAGCAAATGTTGAAACTTATCGACTCAACCATTGATGAAGTGGTGACGGGTGAAGCGGAGGTTTTGCAAGTTTTTGAAATGAAGGGTGAAGTGATTGCTGGTCTCCGTGTTAAAACCGGCGAAATCAAAAAGAACGACCTATTGCATCTCAAACGTGGTGACGAAATCATTGCTAACCCGGTAATCAAGTCGATGAAACACGGCAAAGATGACATTGATCGTATCGGAACCAAGAATGAAGGTGGTCTGACCTTTAAAAACAAGAAGTTAGATTTTCAGGTCGGTGATACCATCGTGGCATATAAGAAGGAAGAATAGCTTCTTTTTGCTTTTTTCTTCTGGATTTGTTATAATATCAATCTTATAAAAAACGTGCACACTTTACTCTTTGGCCAGAGCCGCGAAAGAGT
>CAZWOQ010000068.1:0-3985 GCA_964635585.1 uncultured Pseudomonadales bacterium
GCAAAGGGTGGTGAGCGAGTTATTCTGACTTACCGGGGGGCTGCTTCGCAACTCGACCCCTATGACATTCCGGCTTTCTGGTTGTCGCAAGCGACTTGGGTGCATCTGTCCAGTATCAATGGCAACTTAGCGACCCTTCAAAAGATTTTTAAAGCTTTGCAAGCGGCGCAAAGTACAAAGTTGTCTTGGAATCCTGGGAATGCGGAATTGGCGCTTCTTGCCAAGGGCCAATTCTCTTTGGCAGAAATTCCTTGTGAAATCTTTTTTGTGAATCAAGAAGAGTGGCAGCTGCTGCAGCCAGTGCAGAAGGAAATTTTGGCAAATATTCCTCAAGTTGTCATTACTCAAGGAAAAGCTGGCGGTGATGTGTATTTATTTAGCCAACACGCTTTCCATTATGAAGGGCAACAAGTCCGAGCCTTGGATGCGACTGGGGCGGGTGATGCTTTTGCGGCCGGCTATATTGCTGCAACCATTTTAGGCCTCGAGGTTCAACAAGCAATTGCCTGGGGAGTAAAAAATGCGAGTAGCGTGATTGCTTTTTTTGGGGCCAAAACTGGCTTGCTGTATCGAAATCAAATAGAAGAAGTTACACAAGGATAAAAATCAGAAATTGCTTTTCGTCTTACACTAATGTTAGACTGAAAGAACGGAATTCTTATGAAAAAATTTTTTGCTAGTCTCCCACTGAGTTTGTTGGCATTTGCCATCTCACTCTTTTTGGCTGTACCTGCTTTTGCAGCTACGCTCTCGATCACTCGGATCGGGACAACTGATGTGGGCAGTTTGGGCTTGGGGACGACCCTGAAAAATTATACCTATGCAGGAACAACTTTTGAAATGGCGGGTACGGCTTCTCCTTCTTCGACAGTATCGATTGTAGTTGATGATGTGACCCGAACGGCTACTGCAGATACAACAGGTGCTTGGTCAGATCTTTTGTCTTCAATTTTAGTTGGTTCCCATGCTGTGAAAGTGACGAGTGGCACATCAAGTTTGAGTTTTACCCTTAATATTAGTTCTGCCTCGGCCACGACGACAGCAACCACCAGTTCGACCACGACCGCCACGGCCAGTTCTGTAGCGGCTACCACCAAAGGTGGTTTGCCCGTTTCTGGTGGAGTGGAAGACACTATGTTAGTGCTGGCTGCGGCTGCCCTGATTTTCGGTTTAGGAATCACGGTAAAGGCGCGCTCGCTCTAACCGCTGCATTCTATGTCTGATTATAAAGAACTCCTCAATCAAGAAATTGTGGAACTCGCCGCCAAAGTCGAGCAGGCAACTCTTCCAGAAGAACTGCGAAGTCAACTCAAAAAAGAGGTGATTTCTCTAGAACGAAGTGTTGAACTTGGCAATTATGATGAGAAACACGAAAAAGTTTCTCGCTATATTGATTGGTGTTTGCGAATTCCTTTTGGCAAATATACCGCAGACAATTTAGACATCGAGCAGGCGAAAAAAGTTTTTGACCAGCATCACTTCGGAATGGAAGAAGTCAAAAATCGTTTTCTGGAATATTTAGCGGTTTTGAACTTACAAAAACAAAGTAATCCAGAAGAACGATTTTCAGCTCCAGTCTTATTGTTGGTTGGTTTAGTGGGGACGGGAAAAACGACTTTTGCCTATTCTTTGGCGGAAACTTTAGGTCGAAAAATTGTCCGTATTCCTATCGGTGGCATGAGTTCATCGAAAGAATTGCGCGGTGAATCAAGACTTTTATTGGAAGCAGAACCGGGGAAAGTGGTAAAAGGAGTCTGTGAGGCTGCTTCTTTGAATCCGGTGATTCTTTTGGATGAAATTGATCGAGCAGCTGAGGAAGCCAATACGGATATCATGGGTGTTTTGGTCGAATTGCTTGATCCAGCGCAAAATCATGCTTTTACTGATAACTACATCAATTACCCAATCGATTTGAGTCAAGCGATCTTCCTGGCGACAGCGAATAATACACGCAAAATTGCTACTGCCGTGCTGGATCGTATGGAAAAAATTAGCATGCCGTCCTACACCGATGAAGAAAAGATGACGATTGCGAAACAGTATTTACTGCCAAAAATTCTGCAAGAAGCGGGTTTGCAAGCATCGCAGTTTTCCATTGATGAAGACGTCTGGCCACAGATGGTGCGGCCCTTGGGTTTTGATGCGGGTATTCGAACACTCCAGCGAACACTTCAGCAGGCTGTGCGGCGTGCCGCCCGGATATTAGTTGAGAAAAAATTTGACACAGTGCGAATTACCAAAGAGAATGCCAAAATTTTCCTGCCCACGTACTAAATCTCTCTCTGGCTGGAGCAATCCTGTGTTAAGATAAGGGCTATGTTGATGGCAAAGGATCTCGCTGAGTTACGAAAAGAATTAGAAGCAGTGGCGCTCACCCTTCCTCTGGTTCAAAAAGTGGAAGATATCGTTCATGGTGAAGGTGATGAGCAGGCAGAACTCATGTTTATTGGTGAAGCTCCTGGATATTACGAATCGGTACAACGCCGTCCTTTCGTTGGTCGGTCGGGGCAACTTTTACGGCAGACTCTACAGGCGGTTGCCTTGCAGCCAGAAAAAGTTTATATCAGCAATATTGTGAAAGTTCGTCCACCCGACAACCGTGATCCACTTCCTGAGGAATTATTGGCTTTTAAACCTTTTTTGGATCAAGAAATTGAACTTATTCAGCCGAAGCTGATTGTTACCTTAGGTCGTTTTAGTATGGCAAAATTTTTGCCAGATGTGAAAGTTTCGCAGGTGCATGGTCGTCTTCATAAGATCCGTTGGAACGAGAAAACGCTCTATATTTTACCGATGTATCATCCCGCGGCTGCGCTTCGTTCCACTAAAATGAAGGAATCCTTTCTGCAAGATTTTCAAAAGATTGATAAAATTGTGCAGTGGATTGAAGAAAATAAAAGTGCTGATGCGCTCGTCCAAAACGTCAAGTCAGCCCTTTTTTAAAAAGAAATAATTATAAACATTAAAATTTGATTGATGAATCAATAGAAATGGAAAAAATATGGAAAAACTGAAACTTCTTTCTTTAGGAGGCATTGGTCGAGTTACGCAAAATATGTATCTCTACCAATACGAAAAAGAAATTCTTTTAGTAGACTGTGGAATTGGTTTTCCAGACATGTACATGCCTGGAGTTGATACACTTATTCCTGATGTAAGTTATTTACAAAAGCAACTAGATGAGGGCGCCAAAATTGTTGGTATGGTTCTTAGTCATGGTCATGATGATCATATTGGCGCTTTGCCCTACATTTTGCCAGAGCTGCCAGAATTCCCCATCTATGCTTCCGCTTTGACTGCCGGTTTTGCTCAAGATCGGATTAAAGACAAAAATTTGGATCGTGAAATTACCGTGATCCCTGATCACCAACTGCAAAAAATTGGGAGTTACTTTCAGTTTGAATACCTCGCAGTCACTCACTCCGTGCCAGATACCAAGCACATTATTTTGCAAACTCCAGTAGGCGTGATTTATCACGGCAGTGATTTCAAATTAGACAAAGCTCCTGTCGATGGGCAACTTTCCGATATGACGCGGATGCAAGAAGCTGGCAAGGCTGGTATTACTCTAGCGCTCTTGGATTGTTTACGGGTCGAAAGAACGGAATGGACGCCTTCGGAGTCAACCGTTGCACCCGTTTTAGCTCAGCAAATGGCGGATGTCAAAGGAAAAATTTTGGTAACCTTGATGAGTTCTCACATTCACCGCATCCAAGAAGTCGTTAATGCTTGTGAATCTTTGGGTCGCAAAATCGCTTTTGTCGGTCGAAGTGTGGAACAGAATGTCCGTGTGGCAACTTTTCTGAAAAAGCTCCGCATTCCAGAAGGAATGCAAATTGATAAAACAGAAATCACCCAAACTGCCGACGAAAAACTCTGTATTGTCATTGCCGGTAGCCAGGGCCAAGAGGGTTCTTCACTGGTTAGAGCCGTTTATGGAGAACACCAAATCATCCAAATTACGGCTAAAGATAAAGTTGTTTTT
>CAZWOQ010000069.1:0-3899 GCA_964635585.1 uncultured Pseudomonadales bacterium
CTATTTGGGTTTCGCGGCTTATCCAATTTTTGGTTACTTAGCACGAAAATTTCCTACTTGGCGCCTAAGTTTCTTGGTTTTGGCCTCTCTGAGCTTCTTTTTCTTCTCAAATTTTGGAGTTTTTCTGGCTTGGTACCCGCAGAGTCTCAGCGGTTTTATTCTCTGCTATAGTTTGGCTTTGCCATTTTTTGCTGCCACATTGGCGAGCGATCTTTTCTTTACTGCTTTGTATTTTCTGTTACCTCGGGGCTGGCAGTGGCTGCAGAAGAACGTTCGAGTAATTCAACCTGCAAATTCTCTCCACAACTAAAGCGCGTTTTTTCTTGAGCGGGGCCAAACTGAGTCAACTCATTAAAACGATCTTCCTGTAGATCAAAAGCGCCATGGTCAACGACGACGGCAAGCAAGTCAGCAGCCTGATTTTCGGTCGTTAAATCTTTTATCTGACAACCAGCTGACGCGAAGAGATATTGCCATTCCATACCGTTATGATAGGGATGAAGGTTTGATTGGACGGCAACAAAAAGGGGTTGATTTTGGGTTGCACAAAAACGGACTGCACATTCCTGTGATTGCGCAACACTCCGGTAGGCTGCTTGAAAATATTGATCAAATTGTTTCCCGGATAGCCAAGAAAAAAGCAAAGGAAGAAGCAGCAAGACTGTCCAAGCATTTTCTCCAACTAAAAAAGCGAACCAGAGCAAGAAAAGGGGAAGAAAACCAAAAATATAATGCGTTTGCAGAGCAATTGGTGAAGCTAAAGTAATCAGTAAACTCAACCAGGCAAGTAAAGCCAACAAACTGCTTTCTGAAAGTTGTAATGGCATTTTTTTCTTTCGCCAAAAGAAATAAGTCAATAGACTCGCCACAATTAGCAAGGGAATCACCCAATTTAGGGGAAGATTGAAGGCATAGGCTGCTGCTTGCTGGAGTTTTGCTGAAAGCACATTGCCTGGTTGCTCACTCACTGGTCGTTCCAGCATCATTTGCGTCAGCAGAAAGTGATGGCGAAATTCAAAAAAGACGGTGGGCAAATTCACGAAAAAGAGTGAAGCTCCCAGAGCCAAAATCCAACGACAAAGATTGCTTTTACAAGAAAACATAAAAACGGCCAAGAGGCCAAACGCCAACAAACTTGGCAAAGCCGAGTAAGAAAAGGCAGTCGCCAAAGCTAAACTCAAAGTCATGGACCATAACAAATACCAAGGCCAAGATTTTTTCTTCTGTTGCATTTGGATCAGTTCCAAAAAACTAAAACTTGCAAAAAGAATGCAGGGGGTCACAAAAGAAGGATTCCAGACAAAGCGACCTTGAAGAATTTGTTGCGGCTGAATACTAACCAGAAAAAAAGTAAGAAGAAATGCCCAAAACCATTTTTTTCGTTTTCGAAGAAGAAAATACCCAAGCAAAGCAAAGAGCAAATAAAAAACAATTGCGGCCACGATAGTGGCATAGGCAGAACCTTGAGACAACAAATAAAAAGGGAAGAGCCAATAAAAATAGAAAGCACTTTGATTAAAGGGTAAAGCACTAGTTTGCGGACCCAAAAGCGGAGGTTTCCCAGTCTGTTGCCAATTCCACAAAACTAAGTAATCTCGTCCGATGTCATTAAAGAAAAGCAGAGATTCTTCAATTCGATAAACACGAAAAAAAACAAAAAGACCCATTAAAGCAAGCAAAAGAAGCAATTGCCAAGAAAAAAGAGCAGATTTTATTTTTTGTTGTGTCATCGAACTTTTTTCACCTTTAGCGTTAGGAAAAGAGGAATTTCTGCCCGGCTGCGATTCTCCATTTTAGCAGCCTTGCCTTGACTCTCTTTATCTGATGCCCATTCTTCTATTTGCTCAATCAGAAAACCTTGTTCAAAAAGCATCTGGCTAAAATCTTGCAAACTATGATGAAAAGTCCAACTCAACTCAGTTTTTCCCTGACTAGGGTGCATTTCGATAGGAACTTCTAAAGGGCTTAAATAGCGATAAATACCCCGATATTGTTGTTTACTCTTATTATCAACTGCCCAAAAACTTTGTCGGGGAATCCGAAAACAAGGATGATTCAAGACAATGATCAGCTCAGCATCCTTTTGCAGAAAAGCAGCCGCATTCTGTAAAGCAATTGCGGGTTCACGCATGTTTTGTAAAGAAAGAATCATTACACCCTTCGTCCAGCTTGCCTCCGCTTGTTTAATTATTTGGCAAAGGTCAAAAAGACGAAATTGACATTCTTGGCGATGGATATTTTGACGAGCAAAATGCAGCAATTGCGGTGCCAAATCAATACCCAGATAGGCAGCAACTTTTGGCATCGCTGCGGCAAAAATACCTTGACCACAACCGAAGTCAATCACACGATCTTTTTCTTGAAGATCAAGTAAGCGCAAAACTCCAGGTAAAATAAGCTGCCGATGATAATAATGACCCTTTTGACCAACTAAGTTCTGATACCAAGTTGCGTGAGAATTCCAGGAGGTATCCTCGGAATCTGGTTCAGCGTTTTTTTTGTGAAAAAATTTCTTTTTCAAAAAATTGTGGGACATGTTTCTTATTATACGGAGACAAGCTCAGAAAAGCTACTCAATGTCTTGAGCGTAACGCTTGGCAACAAGCTTCGAATCAGCACAGGCAACCAAATGACCATATTTTAGGTAAGCGGCTCGATCACAAAAACTTTCCACAGTTTTGAGATTATGCGAAACAAGAACAATGGTTTTTCCTTCTTCTTTAAATTCCTGCATTTTGGCATAGCATTTCTTTTGAAATTTTTCGTCACCAACTGCCAGAATTTCATCAACCAAAAGAATGTCAAAATTTGTGTGAATCGCGACTGCAAAGGCAAGACGCATATACATGCCACTAGAATAATGTTTAACTGGTGTATCAATAAAATCTTCAATCTCAGAAAAATCAATAATTGATTGCACTTTCGGTTTTGTTTCTTCGCGGGTTGAACCCAAAATGATACTGTTCAGAAAGATGTTTTCTCGACCAGTCATTTCTGGATGAAAACCAGCTCCTAATTCGATCAGCGGAGCAATTTTGCCGCCCAAAACAAATTTTCCTTTAGTTGCTAGAGTCACTCCTGCCAAAATTTTCAATAAAGTACTTTTCCCAGAGCCATTCGGTCCAACGATACCAAATGTTTCACCTTTTTTGACTTGGAAACTGACATCTTCCAAAGCCCAAAAAGAATCAATTACCCCTTTTTTACCAGAACCAAGTAAAGCGGGCAACATTTCTTTAAATGTCCGCTGTTTTTGGCGACGGAAAAGTTTCCAAAGCTGGTCAATTTCAATAGCGTTAGACGGCATCGGCAAATTGTCCTTCAAGTTTCTTAAATAAACGAAAAGCAGCAAGTGCTAGCAGGCTGGCTAAAAGAGCGGCCAAAGCTAAACTTGAAAAGTTTGGCGCAGAGCCAACAAGGACCACCTGGCGGTAAGCATTGACTAAGACGGCCATTGGGTTGAGCTGGAAAATCCAACGATAGTGCGCCGGGAAAGCCTCAGGAGCGTAAACAATGGGAGTCAGATACATCCAAATCATCAAAATAAGACTGAGTAAATACTGAACATCTCGATAGAAGAGATTGAAAGCAGCAAAAAGTAGACCCAAAGCATAGGTGAAGAGATTTTGAATCAAAAATATAGGAATTAACCAAAGAATCTGCCAACTTATTTGAATATGAAAGAAAAACATTAACAAAATAAAAATGGAGGAAGCCAAAAAGAAATCAACAATCTTGGAAAGAATAATACTCGCCACAAGCACTTCTCGCGGAAAGTAAATTTTGGCTAAGAGTCCGGCATTCGACACTAATGAACTGGTCGAACCAATCAGAGAATTCGCAAAGAGTGTCCAGGGAAGCAAACCGGCAAATAAGTAAATTGAGTAGGGTACACCAAG
>CAZWOQ010000070.1:0-3878 GCA_964635585.1 uncultured Pseudomonadales bacterium
CTCCTTTTGCTGCCAGAGCTCTTTTTTCCCTCGAGAAACACTACTAACAATAAGGCCTAATGCCGCAATTAAGAAAACTCCTGCGAGCGCCAAGTATTGCCAGTGGAAGTTGTTAAGAATTGTTTGGAGGAGACTTGGTGAACTTGCAGTTGGAGTAGGAGTTACGCTAGCAAAATCTTCACTGTTTGTTGTGATCCGACCGCTCAGCCCGGCACTGCTGGAGGAACTCGTGCTTGCGCTTGAGGTTGCACTACTACTGCTTCCGCTACTTCCGCAAGAAGCGTTTTCTGGGTCACTGGCAAGTCGACAACTGCCTTTGTAGCAACGAAGATTCGATTGGCAGTCGCGATTTGTTTCACAACCATGATTACAAGCGTAAGTGCTGAGTTGTGAGGCCTCACTCGGAAGAATGGCATTTTTAATTGTTTTCGTTTGATAAACAACACTGCTACTTTGAGTACTGCTTCTGCTTACGGAACTTGTGAGCGTACTTGCAGAGGTTATGCTTTGACAACTGCTGCTTTGGAGGTTGCTGGCTAAGCGACAGCGATTCCAAAAACAGGAAAGGCCGCTGCTACATTCGCTCGAATCACTACAATAATCATTGCAAGATCGAGTAGAGGGGATAGTGCTGGTGCTGCTCCTTGTGGGCAAACAGCGACTATCTTCGAGGTTATTCACTCGGCGACAACGATTTTCGCTGCTACAAGTCAGACCACTTGCACAAGCCTTGTTGGGGTCATCAGAAGCGCTGCCACAGACTTCATTGCAACTTCGATAGAGCTTTTCAGCTCCACTACAGTAGGTCATATAGAGACGGGCAGAAGCAACATAACGGCCATCGCTTTTGTGCAAACGGAAAAAGTATTGTTGGTCTGGTTCAAAGGCGAGAACTTTATCTTCATTGGTGTTTCCACTTCGGAAATTACTTGCGGTCATGATAAGAAAATCTCCACTGGTCTGATCAATGTTCCCGGAAACTTGTTTGTGGTAAAAACTGCCGAAATCACTGCTGGTACTGACATCGACCCAGTCTATGTCACTGTACTGCACTTTATTCCACAAAATATAAACGTTGGAGCCATCATTGGCGGCGTACCAACAAGCATCAGGCGTGTAAAGATAAAAGTAGGCAGAATTCGCGGAAATGATATTACTATCACTGCTCACACAAGCCCGGCTTAACTCTTGCAAAGTTTCGCTTTCATACCATTGGCAATTATTGGGTTCGACGGTGAAACTGCGGGTTTGAATATTATTTTGGCAACTGCCCCAATCACTGTATGCAAAATAGCATTGCGCAGGATCAATGCCGTTTTCAGTAATATAGTATTCAAAAGCGAGAACACTGGGTTGGTTGAGGATATCGCTGTTTGTGCCATTTTCAATAATCTGACTGTCTTGGCTAATTTGGATCTGGAGGCTTCCTTCTTTGAGGGGCTTAAAGGTGAAGCTTTGCAAAGTTTCGTATTGGTCATGACTACTATATGGCACAGCGGGGTCTTTAGTTGTTAGAGTGATAAGAGCTGTATAGCAATCGTTTTCACAAGAGTTTTTCTGAATTACTTGCTGATCTACTTGGAGTGTATCAGGAAGGCTGCCTTCGAATTGAATCTGACTTTGGTCAAGCATGCCAGTATCGGCGGTGATTTCTAATTGCAGTTCAATCGCATCAACACTCTTTGTTCCCGTATTTACTTGTAACTGAATGTTTTGTTTTTCCGCGACTTTTAGAGTGCTCTGGTCAAATGGGTAGGTATTTAATTCTGCGCTGCCACCTTCCACCATGGCTTGTTGACGCAAATCGAGTGTATCCATGCCAATTCGGTTAAAGAACATAATGGCTAAAACCGTCGCTGTCATGGTCAAAACAATGACAAAAAGGCCAATCAGTGCGAAGGACTTACGTTTTTTTTGAATTTTCATGGTCGCCTGCATGATGCGTTCCTATTGAGTTGATTCCGTGGCAGAATCAAGCTGCATTTTTTCTTGCAAACTCACAAACAAAGAATAATCACTCGCATCAACTTTGCCGTCTTGGTTAAAGTCTGCTTGGAGGGATTTGCTATCGGTTTTGTAAAAAGATTCTCGAAGCTGGGCGGCATCACTTGCGTCGATGTGGCCATCTTGATTAAGGTCAGCAACTTCAGGAGAAAGGGCATCAAGGACACTCAAAGTTGGAGTGGGGCTGATGTCTGTGTTTTGGCGTTCGGTATTTTTGCTCGAAAAATGCCACCAAGTGATCACGGCTAAGACTAGAAGAAAAAAAAGCGCAAGGAGGAGGCCATTACTGATGCCATCAGAAGTCTTGGAAGGAAAAGCTGTTTCCTGTGTAGGCGCAGTTTGACGAAATTGTAAATTTTTGGGCATCCCTTCTAGCATACAGAGGAAATGGTTGACAAGTCAAGTGAGGGAAATCTTTGCTTTCAAACAACTCGCTCATGAGCTGTGCTATACTGATGTTCTGTAATTGACAGCAGGGAACTCGTAATATGTTGGTATCAAATCTTGTTCGTCGAGTTTTTCTGAAAGAAGGGAAACAGCAGCGTATGACAGAAGTGAGCCCAGTAAGTCGTGTTCGTAAGGCTATTATTACGGACGCAGGTTTTGCCAGTCGGTATTTACCGATCACGAAAACGCTTCCAAAGGCGATGCTGCCTCTTGGCAATAAGCCAATCATGCAATTTGTCATTGAAGAGTGTGTTGAAGCAGGCATTGAAGAAATAATTATTGTTTCTACGCCTGAAGGAAAGCCAATTTACGAGGATTATTTCAATAATAATGTCAACCGAATTCGCAAACAGTTAGCTGCTCAGGGCAAAGAAGATCGTTACGTGCCCGTTCAGGAAGTGCTGGATTTTCCAAAAATTACGGTGATTACGCAAGATCCAAGTTTGCCTTACGGAAATGGTTCTCCTGTTGCTTCGGCTCGAAAATTTGTCGAAACAGAAGAGGCTTTTTTAGTGATGTATAGTGACGATGTAGTTTTTGGTCATCCAGGTGACGCGAAAGTGATGGTTGATCTTTATAATGCTGATCCAAGTGCTGAAGCCATTATTATGGCTCAGGAAGTGAGCGAAAAAGTCGTTGATAAATATGGCATTATTTCCTTTAAAGAAGGGAGTGAGAAACTTTTGGATAACATTGTTGAAAAGCCAAATCCAGAGGAAGCGCCCTCACATTTAGCCTCCTATGGTCGCTACCTCTTAAAACCAAGTGTTTTCGCTTACCTTGATCCGAATAATACGGGAAAAGATGGGGAACTTTGGACGGTTGATGCAATTACCCAAATTGCAGGGAGAAGCTCTGTGGTTGTAGAACGAAGTCAGGGTCTTTGGATGACAACGGGTGATCCGGAAAACTACTTCAAGGCTCATTTAAAATTTGTCATTGACCACGAGAGATATGGAAGCAAAATTGCCGATTGGGTTCGAGAGCTCAGCACAGAGACAAGCAAAGGATAAAAAAACTCTCAGCAGCTGAGAGTGGAACGAGAATAACAGAAATTATAGCAAAAAGACCAGTTTGAGAAAAGCTGGTCTTTTTGTTTTCGGCCCTTTATAGTGAGAAACAATTAACAAATAGAACGATGGACGCAGAGGGCTGAGCGTTGTTTTTCCTCAACAGCTCTTTATTGGGCGAAAAGTCGTGCTGGTAGTCCGTGGATTGCCTGCCGCTTTGCCCACCTGTGATTTTCCGGGGAAGAGAGTCTCACCCTTTGCGTCGTTGGTTTTATTGTTTCTTGAGGTTGATAGGAGAAAAATCGCCTTTTGTTTTTTTCATGTTTTTCACTATAATACAGGGGTCGAATTGACAAAAAGTCTTTGCCTTTGTAGCTCAGTCGGTAGAGCGCAGTCTTGGTAAGACTGAGGTCTCGG
>CAZWOQ010000071.1:0-3800 GCA_964635585.1 uncultured Pseudomonadales bacterium
TGCAAAATCATTTGCCTGCACCAATCAAACAGTTTTTTGCTATGATCAAGAAGAAATAACTTCTTATGAAGAAACACATCTCCATTATTATCGTTCACTACAACACTCCCAAGGATACGAAAACATGTCTCCAGAGTCTTTTTGCTTTACAGCATGATTCATTTCAATACCACATTATTGTGGTTGATAATGGTTCAAAAGAGGCTTTTAGTTTGCCAAGTTCCCTTTTGGCAGAGCATCCTGAAATTGAACTGATCCGAAGCGAGTCAAATTTAGGTTTTTCCGGCGGGAATAATTTGGGGCTGCAATACGCTGTTGATCACCATGATTCTGATTTCTTTCTTCTCCTAAACTCTGATACCGTGGTAGACCCGGCCTTTTTACAAAATATGTTCCAACTCGCGAGCAAAGAGGCAGGAATTGGCTTGGTGGTACCAAAGATTTACTTCCATCGGGGGTATGAATTTTGGCAGGACGATTACCAACGCGATGAATTACATAAAGTTCTTTGGTATGCGGGTGGAAGCATTGATTGGCAGAATTTATTGGCATTTCACATTGGAGTTGATGAGGTTGATCGTGGTCATTTTGATAGTGTCAGCGAAACAGAATTTGCCACGGGTTGTGCATTGCTTTTGAGTCGAGAGGCATTGGAGAGAGTTGGCCTCTTGGATGAAGCTTTCTTCTTATATTTGGAAGATGTTGATTATTCTGTTCGGGTTAAAGAAGCCAAACTCCGAGTACTCTATTGTCCGACAGCAAAAGTTTGGCATAAAATTAGTCGCTCTACAGGTGGAAGTGGTTCTTCTTTGCAAACGTATTATCAAACTCGCAATCGACTTTATTTCTTTTTCAAACATGGTAACAGCCGCAACAAACTCACTGCTCTTCACTTACTTTTCAGCCTTTTGCGTTCTGGGAGCCGTTTAGAGCGAAAAGCTTGCCTGGATTTTTTACTGGGGAAAATGGGAAAACAGCCGTATATCTAAAAATATTCTATGAAAAGTCCAATTACTGCCATTATCTTAACAAAAAATGAAGCAACAATGTTGCCGGCCTGTTTGGCATGCCTTGATTTCTGCGAAGAGATCATTGTGATCGATGGGGCTTCTACTGATGACACAGTTAAAATTGCCGAAAACTTTGGCTGTAAAGTTTTACAATTTGAACCGCAATCATTTGCCCGGCGTCGAGAAAAAGCCCTGGATTTTGTTAAAACTGATTGGTTATTCTATGTTGATGCGGATGAACGGGTAAGCCCAGAACTAGCTACGGAAATTTTGCAAAAATTAAGTCTAGGAAAAACTGAAGTTTTTGGAATGCGCCGAGATAATGTTTGTTATGGTCAACACTTGCAATATGGTGGTTGGCAAAAGGATTTTGTCACCAGAGTTTTTAAAAAAACGGCCCTCAAAGGTTGGCAAGGTGAAATTCATGAAAGCCCCATCTATCATGGCCAAATGGAATTATTGGAGCATTCTTTGCTCCATCTTACTCACCGTTCGACTCAAGAAAATTTGCAAAAATCAGCGGCTTGGACTATCCGCGAGGCTGAATTATTAGCAGCTAAAGAAAAAAAACCGGTGACTGCCAAAACACTTCTTCGGAAGGCTTTTATGGAATGGTGGCGTCGCTTTTTGCTCGCAAAAGGCTATAAAGATGGCATGGTGGGTTGGGTAGAGGCCTTGGTGCAAGCCATGAATCGGCTGATGGTTTATATCCAAGTTTGGGAGCTACAGCAAAAACCGAGTTTAGTCGATCGTTATAAACACGAAGAAGAGAAAATTCGCCAAGCTTGGCAGCAGAGCAAAAAGACTGAGTAAGATATGAAGATACTCTTGTATTCACCCTATCTTTTTCCGCTCCATTTTGGTGGTGGTGAACGATATATTTTGGACTGCGCCTGTTTGGCTAGAGATGCTGGTTATGAGGTTTTTCTAGCAGCTCCTGCCAAATTATTGGAGAAAAACCAATTATCCTTACTTGCTCCTTATGAGAAATTCCTCAATCGTTCACTTGAAGGAATACATCTAGTTGCTGCGCCCTTTTTTGAACAGACTTCCTTTGTAAAAAAACTCATTTGGACAAAACAGTGGGAAGAAATTTATTACTTAACCGATGGTAGTTTCTTTTTTAGTCTGGCTCAACGGAATATTTTGCATATCCAATTCCCTTTACCTATGGCGAAGAAAAGCTTTTTGCAGAATTGGAAACTCGCCAATTGGCAAGTTAAAAATACCAATTCATTTTTTACAAAGCAGTATGTTGAAAAAAACTGGCAAACAAAAGTTCAGTTTGTTCATCAACCCTACGTTGATCAAAATGAATTTGCAGTTTCAGCAGCAATTAAGAAACAGAAGCAAATTTTGCA
The DNA here is from genome assembly GCA_964635585.1 of uncultured Pseudomonadales bacterium. Taxonomy (GTDB): domain Bacteria; phylum Patescibacteriota; class Microgenomatia; order UBA1400; family PJMF01; genus UBA1364. The sequence goes on from CAZWOQ010000071.1 coordinate 2,372, forward strand.
TGTCGGTCGCTTTTTTTCGCAATTGCACAGCAAACGCCAGGATGTTTTGATTGAAGCCTTTCGTTTATTGATCAAGAAAGAACCAGAACTTTTAAAGGATTGGCGTTTATCCTTTGTTGGTTCGGTTGAGGATGAGGAATATTTTCAGTCTCTTCAAGAAAAGGCGGCTGGTTTGCCGATTGATTTTTTTACAGATTTACCCCGCCAAGAATTAATTAAAAAATACCAAACTGCCAGCATTTATTGGCATGCCACTGGCTATGGCGTAAACCAAGATGAACACCCAGAAATGATGGAACATTTTGGAATTAGTGTTCTGGAAGCGATGGCAGCTGGAGCCGTTCCTCTGGTCATTCGTCGTGGTGGTTTACCAGAAGTACTTGGTGAAAAACTTGATGATTGCCTATGGGATGATTTGACTGCCTGCCAAGAAAAAACTCTTGAATTGCTTCGTAATCCAGAAGAACTTACTGCGAAAGCAAAGCTTGCCAAAGAAAGAAGCCAATACTTTTCGCAAGAACGTTTTCGTCAAACACTTATGGAAATGATTGGAGCAAAAAAGCATGTCTAAAGAATTTTTACCAAAGGTTTCTGTCGTTATTCCAAGCTATCGTGGCAGTCAATTACTCAAGAAAAATCTGCCAAAGGTTTTAGCTTGTTTGCGAAATGAAGATGAAATCGTTATTGTTGATGATGCGAGTGGAGCAGAGGATCCAACGAAAGCAGATCTGGCGGTCAAATATCAACTGCGAAAAATTGCCTTTGAGCAATTTCCTGCTGAACTGTATCGAGGTTTTTATCAAGAAAATGGAAAGCGCATTACGATGACGCTTCTTATCAACCTCCGTAACATGCGTTTTGCTGTCTCTGCCAATCGTGGAGTTGCTGTCTCACAACATGATTTTGTTTTTTTGCTGAATAATGATGTTTCTCCTCAGGCCGATGTCCTTAAATATCTTTTACCCCATTTCCAGGACGAGAAGCTTTTCGCCGTGGCTTGCAAAGAAATTGAGCCTGCGCAAAAGAGTATCTCTGGAAAAAATCGACTTTTCTTTGCTCAAGGGATTTTCCAACATAGTCGAGCCTTTGATTTCCTTCCTGGCGAAACTGCTTGGGCAACCGGTGGCAGTGCTTTATTTCGGAAAAGCATGTGGCAAGAACTGAAAGGTTTCGACGAACGCTATGCTCCAGCCTATTGGGAAGACGTTGATCTCTCTTTTCAGGCAAGAAAACGCAAATGGCGGGTGCTTTTTGAACCACAAGCTGTAGTGGTACATAACCACGAGACCACAAACTCTAGTGTTTTCGGGGAAAAGAAAATAGCCCAGATGAGTTGGCAAAATGCCAAGAAGTTTACTCGAAAAAATGCCAATTTCTGGCAGCTTGCTGCCTACTATTTGTGGCAACCCTATTGGTGGTGGAAAATGAA
>CAZWOQ010000072.1:0-3789 GCA_964635585.1 uncultured Pseudomonadales bacterium
TGTTTTTTCTTGATGATCTTCCCTGGCTTGGCCGCTATTTTCCCTCAACGCAACATACCGGTCTAAGTGATTTTGCTTTCAAAACCTACCAACGTGGTTTGAGCCGACTCATCCAAAAAGATTGGGTAGGCGGGACAGCAATGATGATTCGTCAAGAAGTGGTCGAAGAAATTGGTGATCTAGATGAGAATATTTTCATGTACGGAGAAGATCAAGAGTATTGCATGAGAGCGCATTATCACCACTATGACGTAGCCATTGACCCTCAGGCTGCAATTATTCATCTTGGTTCTGCGAGTTCGAGTTCGAAAAACGCAATAATTGGAGAATTGCGCGGATACATCTATATTTTTCATAAACATATGCCGAACTGGAAAATGCCCATTTTACGGATAATTCTCTTCCTGGGTGTGCAGCTGCGAATTTTCCTCTATAATGTTCTTCATCAGCCAGCGAAAGCAGCTGTCTACAAGGAAACTGCGAAGGTTTTAGCAAGTTTATGAAAAAATTCCTCCATTGGCTTGATCAACACATTCTCTTAATTCTTTCAAGTTTTTTGTTAGCTTTTATTCCGCTCTACCCAAAATTACCACTCTTTGACGCACTGCCTGGATATATTGTCCGTGTACGCATCGAAGATGTTTTGGTACTGATAACGACTCTTATTTATTTGCTTCAATTTTTTCGAAAAAAAGTTTCTTGGGAGAATGCAATTGATAAGTGGATTTTTGCATATGTTGTCATTGCTGCACTTTCGATTTTCTCTGGTATTTTTGTCATAAAAACCATTCCTCTCGAATTGCTTCACATTGGAAAATCAGTTTTGCACTGGTTACGCTACATTGAGTATTTCTCACTCTTTTTTGTGCTTTTTGCTGCAGTTCGCAAGCGCTCGGATCTAAAGATTATTTTGATTACTCTTGCGGTCACAACACTTTTAATCATTATTTATGGCTATGGCCAAAAATATCTCTATTGGCCTGTTTATTCGACAATGAACCGTGAATTTAGTAAAGGAATGCGTTTGTATCTAACGGAACATGCTCGAGTTCAATCCACTTTTGGCGGACATTATGATTTAGCAGCTTTTCTCGTCATCGTTTTACCAGTTTTCTTTACTTTAGGACTAAAGCTAAAGAAAAAATGGCCAAGATTGCTTTTCAGATTATTGCACTGGCTGGGCCTGTGGTTATTGCTCGTCTGTGCTTCAAGAACTTCTTTTATTGCCTATCTTTTTGCCATTTTTGTAACTTTGCTTCTCAGTAGTTATGATCAAAAAACTTGGCAAAAAAAGCTGTGGTGGATTTTTCGCCGCGGACTTGCATACAGTTTAGCTTTGATTGTGATGACCTATGCTTTTGGAGCCGACATGCGCGATCGTTTCGAACAAGTTCTCCGCGGTTACCCAGAAAGTTACGCAAAATATGAAGAGAGCGTTGCCTATTTAGATAAAGAAACGGAAAGTATTGCTCAATTTTTTAAAGAAGGGCTTTGGAAAGTAGAGAAACCAAGTAATGGAATTGCCTTTGATAACAGTCAAGAAGATATTCTGGCTGTTATTCCCACACCAACCGTGAGTAACGTTCTAACAAGCACCGATCAACAACCAAAACCAGTTGATGTTTATGTTGATGTACCAGACAAAGTTTTAGTTGCTAGTGATTCTGGAGAAATGGTCTATGTCGAACAAGAACGAACTTGGTCAGATAATGCGCTCAAATACGGTTTATCTTTTGCGATCCGTTTAGATGAGCTTTGGCCGAATGCTATCAAAGGCTTCCTAAAGAATCCAGTCTTTGGCAGCGCATACGCAACTTTAAATAAAAAAGAATTCTATCAATTCACCGAAGCGGAAAGTACTGATAATAATTTCCTTAGAACCCTTGGTGAAACTGGTTTGCTGGGCTTCTTGAGCTTCTATGGTGCCATCGTTGTCCTCTTAGTCGTCCTTTGGAAGAACTTGAAATACCAAGATAATGAACTGCAGATGCTTAATGTTGCCTTCATTGCTGCCACTTTAGGCCTCTTGCTGAATGCTACCTACATTGATGTCTTCGCTTCATCCAAAGTTGCCTTTACTTTCTGGGCTTTGGCGGGAGCCGTTCTGGCTTACAACCAGTTAGCAACCAAAAATGCAAAAACTCAAACAACTACTGCGAAAAAAGCCAAACACTAAACTGCTTCTAGCAGCTTTTCTGCTGCTTGCTTTCGTTTTGCGCTGCTATCGAATCGACAACCCTGTTGCCGATTGGCATGCCTTCCGGCAAGCTGACACCGCTTCGGTCACCCGAGAATATGTCAAAGCAGACAAGATTGATCTACTCCGACCGCATTATCAAGACCTTTCCAACATCCAATCTGGTAAAGATAATCTTGAAGGCTACCGGATGGTTGAGTTTCCTTTTATTAATGCCGCTTTAGCACTTGTTCTAAGAACTTTTCCCCAATTAGATTTGGTTTTTGTTAGTCGTTTCGCAAGTCTTCTCATTTCTTTGGGCAGTTTATTACTTATTTATGCCTTAGCCAAAGAGCTTTCTGGGAAACGAGTCGCTCTTTACAGTGCTTTTGCTTTTGCAATCTTGCCCTATGCTGTCTATTATTCGCGAGTTATCTTGCCAGAACCTTACGTCATCTTTTTCTCGACATTGTCAATTTGGCAATTTCTCTTGTGGCTGAAGGAGCCGAGTTGGAAACACTACCTTATTTCCTTACTGGCTTTCATCGCTGCCATTTTGCTCAAACCTTTTGTTGCGTTTTTGGGATTCGTCTACTTAGCTTTATTAATTTCCTTTGGGAAAAGACAAAGTTGGCGGGATTTTCGGCTCTATCTTTATCCTGTTTTAGCCTTTATCCCACTTCTTGCTTGGCGGCAATGGATTCAGCAATTTCCAACTGGAATTGCTGCCTCTGATTGGCTCTTTAATGGTAACGGCATTCGTTTTCGACCCGCTTGGTTTCGTTGGTTGTTTTACGAACGAATGGTAAAACTTTTTTCAGGTTTTGTTGGCAGTATTTTTTTGCTGTGGAACTTTAAAAAAATTTCCAAAGACTTCTTCATTTATGCAGCCTGGTGGTTAGGAATTTTTGCCTATTTTGTCGTTATTGCTACGGGCAATGTTCAACATGACTATTATCAAAATATTGTTTTACCAATTTTTTGTATTTCTTTGGGCCGAGGTACCGAGATCTTTTTCCTTTGGTTGCGGGGCTTCTTTCAAAAAGTTACCCCTTTGCGAAAAATTTCCGGAAAACTTGCCCTCTTTGTGATCTTTCTTTTTACGGGAATCGCCTGGTATTTCGCTTGGCAACAAGTGAAAGGCTACTTTAACGTAAATCACTACGAATATGTCCATGCTGGACAAGCAGTTGATCAATTAACCCCCGCGGACAGTAAGGTAATTGCTCCGGCGATGGGGGACACGCAATTCTTGTTTCAAACCAATCGCCGTGGTTGGCCAATTGGTTTTGAAATTGATGACAAAATTGCCAAAGGCGCAAGTATTTACGTTACCACCAGTTTTGATGATGAGGCAAAAACTTTGGAAGAAAAATACCCCACCATTGCAAAAACAGCTGAATACCTTATCCTAGATCTCAGTAGAGAAAAAAGCTTATGAAAATTCTCATGTTGACCCCTTATTTGCCCTATCCACTTATGTCTGGTGGGCAAATTCGCACCTACAATTTACTTAAAAAACTCAGTAAAAAACATCAAATCACTTTATTTGCTCTGATTAAAAATGAGGAAGAAAAACAATATATCAGCGAACTGGAAAAATATTGTCAAAA
>CAZWOQ010000073.1:0-3726 GCA_964635585.1 uncultured Pseudomonadales bacterium
GTGATCATCAACTTTTGGAACCTCTTTAACCATTTTTTGAAATTTTTCTAAAAGTTCCTTTTCTGGAATTCTTAGAAAACTAAGAAGATGCTTAACAATTACATAACTGTATCCAGTATTTTCCTTTTCACATGCTTCTGTTAAGCCATCGTGTAATACTTGTTTTCTTTCCTCAATTTCCTCAGGAGATCTTAGAGTATTTAAGTACAAACTCCAGGTATTCGCCGTATCCTCTATTAGCAAACTAAAGTCCTTCTTTAAACCAGCAAGTTCACCCTCTAACTGCTCAAGAACATGACCATTTTGATAAAGACGAAGTGCCTCAAAAGGCTTTAGCATAATTTCTTTCAGATAGGCTAAACTCTTATTTTCCCAGCAAGGAAAAAGTAGGACTTACAACTCCTCAATTTTGATATTTGGCGCCAAATCTGGAGCCTCAATCATTTTGAGATATTTTTCCGTGGTGGTAATGCGTTTGTGACCCACAAGCTGGGAGACATAAACTAATGGCGTTCCCGCTTTGAGTTGTTCAACAATAAAGGTATGGCGTAAATCATTCACTTTGGCATCTTTGATGCCCGCTAAGCGGAAGTAACGATCAATAGCCGTTCGGATATTGCGCACTAAAAAAGGACGGCAGGTTTTTGTAAGAAAAAGTGTCTTTTCTTTTGCTCGAGGGCGAATACGCAAATAGTCCATAATCGCTTTTTTGGCGGCCGCATTCATCGGGATTCGGCGAGCTTCTCGAGAATCTTGAGCTTTAATGTAAATCAATTCTCGTTCTAAATCTAAATCAGGCTGTTGCAAAGCAGCTAATTCACTAATTCGCATTCCAGTTTGCAACAACAACTCAACAATTGCGTACATCCGCGCATCGGAACGACAAGCATCGCGCAAAGCGCGATATTCGAGACGAGAAAGAATTCGAGGCGGGTTACTTTCAATTTTAGGATGACTGACAACTTCAGCAGGATTGCTTTCAGTTAAACCCTCAGCCATCAAAAAACGAAAAAACGCTTTGATCGAGTTAATCTTTCTAGAGATGGATTTACTGGTATAACGCTGTTTTTTAAGCAGCTCTTTAAATTCTTCGATATCTTCAAAACTTACTTCATTGACCAATGTTTTACTGTGTTTCCCCAAGAAATCAACCAATTGCTCAATATCCTTGCTGTACGCCAAAACGGTCGCATGAGCTTTATTGTTTTTCTCAAGACTTGCGGTAAATTTCACTTGCGCATCAACTAAGTTTGTGTACATAATGACATGTTTCTCTTGGGTCAGACGTTTTTCTCTGTTTTTTCAGAAACTCCCAACAGGAAGTGTCTTATAATAACACAAGAGGGGTTTTTATTCAAGTGACGGACTGTTATGAAGTTATCAAAAAGAAACAAAAAGCCTCTTCTTCTCAGTGATTTCCTCGCTCATCCCGTAGTAGTTTTTTTACTCAGTTTATTGGTTATAGTCTTGAGCTTCTCGCTCTTTCGCAGCCGCGAAAAAGCAGAGGTCTCTGAACACAGTCTTGCTAGCTTTGAAAGCCAAACTCAAAAACTTACAGATGAAGTGACCGAAAGTCGCCAAGAACTTGAGTTTGCCCAAAGTGATTTGAGCAAAGAAAAAGTCCGCCGAAATGAATTATTGCAAAAAAAAGATGGCGAAATTGTCGTTCAGATTCCAGAAGTCAACGATTTACCAATCGAAGAGGTCGCTACCCACTCAGCCAGTCCACTTGAGGAATGGCAAGAACTGCTTTTTCCAGAGCTTCCCTTTTAAAGATTTTTTAAGTATGCTTAAGGAAAATATGCCTGACAAAAAAAGGAGGTTTTTATGGCAATGTTTGATCTTACTGGACAAAAAGCCCTTGTAACTGGTGCTTCCAGCGGCTTGGGACGTCAATACGCTTTAGCGCTCGCTACGGCGGGAGCTGACGTTGCTTTAGCGGCCCGACGAGTTGAACGACTCGAAGAGCTAGCAAAAGAAATTGAAGCACTTGGTCGAAAAGCCTTAGTCATTCCTATGGACGTAACTGATGAAAAAAGTATTGAGGCTGGTTTTGCAAAAGTGAAAAGTGATTGGGGTCGCTTGGATATTGCTGTCAATAATGCTGGTGTTTCCAATATTAAGCCAGCTGAAGAAATGAGCAAAGAAGAATGGCAAACAGTCATTGACGTAAATCTTACCGGTGTCTTTTTGACCGCGAAACACGCTGCTCAAATCATGAAAGAACAAAACTACGGTCGTATTATTAGCACCGCTTCAATGTACGGCTTAGTTGGCAATATTGCTTTTACAGTGGTCAATTACCATGCTTCAAAAGGTGGTGTCGTCAATATGACTCGAGCATTAGCAGCGGAATGGGCAAAGTATGGCATTACCGTCAACGCAATTGGTCCTGGCTTCTTTGATTCAGAAATGACCCATGCTTCCGTCAATACGCCAGAATTCCAACAGTACGTGAAAATGAGCTGTCCAATGGGACGAATTGGGAAAGAGGGCGAACTTAACCCTGCACTGCTTTTCTTGGCAGCAAAAGAATCAAGTTATGTCACTGGTCAAACCATTTATGTTGATGGTGGCTGGACTTCGATCTAAACATTCTTTTAGATAAGAAAACAAAAAGGCCCTCCTTTGGAGGGCCTTTTTCATCAGCGGTCAATTTCTCACTCTCTTCTAGTAAGAAAGAAAACTCCTGTTTTTGTTGAACAGTAGATTTTCTAAGAAAGACTATACGCGACAAGATTGAGAATATTTTGAGAAAAACTGAAAATGAGTAAAGCTGTTGCTAAAAATGTTGCGGGACTAGGTCCTCCGTCCATACTCCGGACATTCCCTCGCTGTAAGCTCGGTCAGATTTGATTGGCTCCGCCAAACAACTCAAATTCAACCACAATTTTGGAAATAAAAAAACGGCTCTTCGGCCGTTCTTTCATTTCCATTGTTGCGGGACTAGGAGTCGAACCTAGCCTTTGGGATTATGAGCCCCAAGTGCACCGTACACTATCCCGCGATTTTAATAAAACCCAACAACAAGGCTGTTATTATAACAAAGCGATCCGAGAAAAACAAGCCAAGCATCCTTGACCACAGATATTGCTTCAGCTTGCCAAATCAGAGGAAAAAACGTAAAATATCCCCTGTTACAAAGATGGCGGGATAGCTCAGCTGGTTAGAGCATCGGATTCATAAACCGAAGGTCCTGAGTTCGAATCTCAGTCCCGCTACTCTTTTTATTGGATTACTGTTCTGCGAGAGCTGTCATATTGATTTAAGAGTTTTCGAAGTTCTGTTCCTAAAACATGATTCATTGCATCACCATATAATTCATCGTCACTTCCAGGGGAAATTCCCAGCTTTAAACGCAATTCGTGGTGATGCAGAGAAAAACCGTCACCTTGGTTCACAAGTGCTAAATAGAAAACAAGAGCAGAATCAAGTTCATTTTTCCCAGTACAAGAGACTAATAAGACATCACTTCCCAACAATGGAATTTCTATTTTTGCACGATTATGATTTTCTTGTTCGGGAAAACTTATTTCCGGCTGACCAAGAAAGGGATAGCTTTTTTGAAGTGTAACAAATAATTTGGAAAAGTCCTCTGTCCAAGCAGGTAATGCTACAAATTCTTTTTTTTCGTTCTCTTGCATATATTTCTATGATAAAACTTTTTCACAACATTGAACAGAAAAAAATCCTGGGCGAACCCAGGATTTTTCTTTTCTACTCGAA
>CAZWOQ010000074.1:0-3665 GCA_964635585.1 uncultured Pseudomonadales bacterium
ATATTGAACCTGACAAAACATTTATACGCTCCCAAATAAACAAGTTCTCTCTTTAAAAATCCTTAGCAATTTTCTCTTGCTAGTCGAGTTTATAGCCTTCCATCCAATTAAGAATCTTTGCGATTACCAAAGCCGCATCATCAGAACCCTCTTTGTAAGGATCTTGTTCATCACTCTCCACTAAGACCGTAATGGCTAATTTCTTGGGAAAATTATGACTCGCAGTGTTTTCTTTTAGCCAAACTTGCCGTAATTCCTGAGCAGAAAGCTGATAATTATTATCAACATTGAAAGCAAGCGCTGCTGAAGCAGTTGCCTCCTCGCCTTGCTGAGCATTTTGGAAGAGGCTCGTCGGCACTCCAACAATTCCTGTCGTCCAAGCATGGGTTTTCTTATAACCACGGCTGTCAGTTTCGCCGAATTCGGCAGTACCTGTTTTACAAGCAATTTTCCCTGCTTCTACTTGTTGATAGGCACTCAAAGTATCTTTTTCTTCACTGAGTTCTGCGTCCTGACGTTGATTATATGGATACAACGGGTATGCGGTTCCTCCAGTGCTGCACGCATCAATCATCCCTGCTAAAACCAATTCCAGATACTCTTCTTTAAGCGACAATGATTGGCAATTTATTGGCGAATGAACAAGTAAAGTGGGTGAACAAAGATTTCCGTGATTTGCTATGGTCTGCGTCATAACAGCAACTTGAAGTGGAGTAACCAGCAAATCTCCCTGACCAATGCCAAAATGGTAGGTATTGCCTAAATACCAAGCTTCCCCACGAGTACTCTCTTTCCATGTTGGATCCGGAACCAAACCTGTAGCCACAGAATCTAATTGCACTGGCAAACTTTTTCCAAAAGAAAAGAGACGGGCATAATTCGCAAGTCTATCTGGACCAAGCCACTCAGCTGTTTTATAAAAAAAGATATCATTACTTCGTGCAATTGCCCGACGAACATCAACCGTTCCTTCTACTCGGCCATACTGGGTGTAGTACCAGTTGTTGTACTCGTAGTCCCCCACTTTCAAAACACCCTCATCCTGGACCTGGCTGTTGGCATCAATTGCGCCATCTTGCAAGGCTCCCAAAGCGGTAACTAATTTGAAAATTGAACCAGGTGGATAAGATCCACTCACTGCGCGATTATAGAAAACTTGGTTAGGATTGCTAAAATAGTCTTGTAAGACTGTGGCTGCTGAACTGGCTTCTTCCGCTTGCTCTGGCTGAAGTTTTCCCAGTTTACTGAGGTAATTTTCTTCAAACATATTTGGATCAAAACTTGGACTACTTAAAAGGACCAAAACGGCCCCCGTTTCTGCGTCCAGTATGAGCACCGCGCCTTTTTGCCCATTCATTGCTCGATATGCAACTAGAGAAAGATACGGATCAAGAGTTGTCTGAATATTGCTTCCATATTCAGCGGCCTGGAAAGAGACAAGCTTTTGCTTTTGACCAAGAGCATTCACTTCATACTTTTTACTTGAGGCGATAGAACGTAAGGATTGATCAAAGGTTTTTTCTAAACCCATTCTGCCCAAAAAGTCATCCCAAGGTGTATCACTGTTTTTTTCTAAATCTTCTGCTGTCACAGGCGTTAAATATCCGAGAACATGTGCTAAAGCCTCTTTATACGGATAGCGACGGGAATACTCTTTCGCAATTTGCGCGCTCTGCGTAGCTAAAATTGGTAATGCTTGGTCATAATTCAGCAAGGTTTTTTCGCTATATATTTGGTCCGCCGAACGCAAATACCAGTATTCTGTTTGGTTCTCCGTCACTGCTTGTCCATAACGATCCAAAAAGACTGCTCGCTCTGTTTTCTCTTTTTTGTCAAAATATCTATTGTGTTCAGAAAGCTCAAAATATTCCGATCCTTGAAATATTTGTACGTCAACCAAACGTAAAAATAGTAAGGTAAATAACAACACAAAAAGAAAAAAGATAAACTGCAATTTTCGCTGAAAAGAATTACTGAGCATAGCGGTGCACTAACTTTTTGCTTTGCCAAAAAAGAAAAATACTTACTTGCAAAATCAGGAAAGCATTCAATGAGAGTTTCGCAACAAAGAAAAAGAGCAACTGAAAAATCAAGGTAGCCAAAAACAGAACCAGTTCTCGCAAGCTTCCTAGCTTTGACCAAAATAGAAATGGCGAAAAACAGAAAAATATGATTAATGCCGTAAAGAATAAGGAGACTTGATAAAAATGAAGCAATAAAAGCGCAAAAACACTGAGAGCAAGAATTTGTTCTTCGAAAGAACGTTTTGTGAGATATTGAAAAAGGAAATAACTACTGAAAAGTGGCAGTGCCAGCACCGATTCCCACCCGAGCAGAAAAACGATCAAGAGGAACTGTAAGATTATTCCCAGAAGCATCAGCGAATCTCCACTATTGCTACTTGATAAAAATCAGTCAATTGGTCCAACACTGCAGTTTGGTTAGCTTGGGCTGGATTCTCCGCATCAATACTTTGAATTCGACCCAAGAAAATCCCTTGATCAATTCCTGGTTGCGCCAAAGTGCTAACACTTTCCCCTACCAAGAGCGTCTTTTCTTTGGGAACTTCGGTCAAAAGCACGGAACGACCGTCACCCTTTACTAAACCTTTCACGCCTGATTCAGTAACAGCGAGAATGCCCCCTTCGGTTTGCTGCCGTAACAGTAAAACACTTGACTGCTTTTCCGTCACTTCTTGAATGCTTCCTAAGAGTGTTTGCTTTGCGATCACCATATCGCCTTCTTTGACACCATTCTCTCGTCCAACTGGCAAAAGAGGTTGTGCATATGATTTCAGCGGACTGCTGAGGATGCTTTCTTGGCTTCTGCGATCTGTATTCTCCAAAATACTTCGCAATTCTTGGTTTTCTTTTTCTACAGCACGCAGCCGCGCGGCCTCGGCACTCGTTTCGGCATAACGAGCTTGTAAATCCTCAAATTTGTTTCGTAATTGCCAAAAATCTTGTATTCGATACAGCGGTTGAGTGAGTTTTTGTAAAAGGGAAAAATTTTTACTTTGCCAGCTTTGGAGCGGTCCCAAAAAAACAGTCACTGGAAAAACGCTCAATTTCTCAAGGAAAAAGAAAACGACCAGACTCACAATCAGGGTAACGATTTTGCTGGTGGGAGACCAAGTGAGTGATCGCATATATCTTTCAAAGTAATTGCCTCAAGTTTAAGTTGTTTGGTTAGGGGCCGAAGTAATTGAGCCGCGGTCGCATCGTGCAAAAAAACAAAGACACAATGACAATCACTTTGTTCTGTTAGTATCTTAGCCTCTAATTGTCTTTTTTGCCAGAAAAGTTCTGCCTCTTCGAGCAGATGTTCTCTTCTGAGTCGTTGAAAAACCTTCTTTGCTTTCGGTGAATGGAAGCTGATCTCGGCTGATTCTGGAAAAATTGCAATGATCAGATTATCTGCTTGGATCTGAAAGTGCTCCTGAAGATAAGTAGAATAGTAATCAGATCGAGCTTGAAAACGGATTGGCCAAGGCGAAATTTGCCAAAAAGCTTTTTGCAACGCTCGTAGTTCGGCAGCACAGAAGTCATCAGGATACAAAAAAAGAATCTTTGGCCAAAAAAAACCCTTTTTTTGTAAGCGTTTGCCAAGTTTTCCCACAAAACTCAAAGTTTGCTCTTCACTGTGAAAAAAATTTCCTAATTCTT
>CAZWOQ010000075.1:0-3657 GCA_964635585.1 uncultured Pseudomonadales bacterium
ATCGACAATTGATTCGTCAAGCTCCTCAAGATGGAGTTTCCACTCAGCCGGTGGTAATAATTCCTATGAGCCAAGCTTCAGCAAACAAAGCTGCACGTTTAGGTCCAAAGTATAGTTTGCGATGGCTATGGGAATGGTGCAAGAAAGTTGCCAAAATTTTCCACGGAGCCGTAGTCTATAACGAATCATTGGCGCAGGATGAATCTTGAGCTAGAATAGTAACGACATGCAAACTTCTTCACAAATGCTGCTTAATGAGCTCAACCAGTTTGTGGTGACAGTCTTTTTGGTCGCAGCGGTAGTTTTGTTGGTTGCCTTATTTCTGATTTTACTTTCAATTTTGATCAAAAATGCCAAACGAGAGCGCTATGCTCTTGATTTTGTAACTTTATTAGTCAAATTACCAAAAGCAAATGAAATTAAGATTGATGCAGCAGAACAAATGTTTACTGGTCTTTATTCACTTAAAAAAGGTGGCCTTTTCTCTTTTTTGAAACCAGAAGATGTGATCGGCTTTGAAATTGTTGGGCAGAAAGAAGATATTGCCTTTTATGTGACTTGTCCGCGAAAAATTCGTGATTTAGTGGAGAAGCAAATTAATGGTGCCTATCCGCCAGCGGAAATTGAAGAAGTCGATGAGGTAAATATTTTTGGTGAATCTGGTCGAGTAGCTTTCACGCCGGTGAAGTTGGATAAAGCCAATTTCTATCCAATTAAGACATACAAGGATTTGCCAACAGACGGTTTATCTCTAATTACTTCTGCTTTATCAAAAATGAGTGATGGCGAAGGTGCTTGTATTCAGATTCTTATTCAAGCAGCTGGAAAAGCTTGGCAAGATCAGGGTTTGCGACATAACCAACACGAAAAGAAACAAGAGTCTGATCCAGAAAAAATGACCTACACGCATGATCCCAAAGAGACAGAGGCAATTAATAGTAAGGTAAGCAAGCAGGGCTTTCGTACGAGTTTGCGGATTGTGGTTTCAGCGGCAAACGATGCTGCGGCGGAGTCCCACCTGAATAACTTAGTTGGAGCCTTTTCCCAATTCACTTCTTCATATAATAGTTTTAAAAAGAAAAGTTTCTTTCTCAAATACTTCTTCATGACCGATTTTATTTATCGGTATATGCCTTTTTTTAACTTTGACACGATGGTTTTGAACACGGAAGAGTTGGCAACGGTTCTGCATTTTCCGAATAAAACAGTAGAAACGCATCATATCCGCAGTTTAACAGCAAAAAGTGCGCCTGCTTCCAACAAAATTCCCAACGAAGGTCTCTACTTAGGGAAATCTGTCTACCGAGGTCAAGAACGCAAAATTTATATGGATTTAAAGGACCGCCGCCGCCACACCTATATTATTGGAAAGACTGGTACAGGAAAATCTGAGTTTCTCAAAGATATGGCTTTGCAAGATATTGAGGCGGGCAATGGTTTAGCGGTGATTGATCCTCACGGTGACCTAGTTGAAGATTTGTTGCAGATGATTCCTCCATCTCGTGCTGAGGATGTCATTTACTTTAATCCTTCAGATTTGGAACGGCCAATGGGTCTCAATATTATGGAGGCGCATTCAGAGGAGCAAATGCATTTTGTGGCGAGTTCGATTATCGGCTTGATGTATAAACTCTATGATCCACATCGAACGGGTATTGTTGGACCTCGTTTTGAACACGCGATTCGTAATGCTATGTTAACCGTGATGTGTAAGCCAGGGAGTACTTTCATTGAAATGGTGCGCATTCTGACCGATCCCAAGTTTGTCGAAGAGTATTTGCCCTATGTTAAAGATGGTATGGTCAAGCGGTATTGGACGGATCAGATTGCCAATACGAGTGATTTCCATAAATCTGAAACGCTTGATTATATTGTTTCGAAATTTGGGCGCTTCGTAACGAACAAGACAATGCGAAATATTATTGGGCAGCCAGAAAGTGCTTTTGATTTTCGCAAAGCGATGGATGAAAAGAAAATCATTCTTTGTAATCTTTCTAAAGGTATCCTGGGTGAAGAGGATGCGAAGTTTTTGGGTCTCATTTTGGTGCCAAAAATTCTTACGGCAGCTATGAGTCGGCAGGATGTGCCTATGGAAAAACGGGACGACTTTTTCCTCTATGTTGATGAATTCCAGAACTTTGCTACTGAGGATTTTGCGTCCATTCTTTCTGAAGCTCGAAAGTACAAATTAAACCTTATTGTTGCTAACCAGTTTATTGGTCAGATTGACGAAGAGATCAAAAATGCTGTTTTTGGAAACGTTGGTACGATGATTACGTTCCGAGTTGGTGTGACGGATGCGAACTTTTTGCAGCACGAGTTTGCGCCGACTTTTAGCGAGACTGATTTGGCGAATGTTGAGAAATTCCATGCTTACGTGAAAACGATCGTGGATAATGAACCGGTGCCTGCTTTTAGTATGTCCTTGATTAAAGATATGACAGCTCAGCAGAATCGGATGAATCCAAAGGTCGCAGAACTCGTTAAAGAGCTATCTCGCCTCAAGTACGGTAAAGATAAAACACTGGTTGAAGAAGAAATCAACGAACGGGCAGAGTTGCTGTAAATGAGCTATTTCTACGAAGTTTGTCTCATGGTCTCGAGGTAGTTGCCCCTTGTATTTTGGCTAAAATGTACTAAAATACTTCTTTGTCTTTAGTCGAGGTTCGCCTCAAGACTTGAAGACACGCGACAATCCCTTGAGGATTCCCTCCGTAACACTTTTATTGCTTTCCTAAAATGTGGAAAGAATGATGAAAGTGTTTTTTTCGTTTGGCACTTTAATTACAAAAAATATCGAGTAGAATATTGACTTCTGCCTGGTCAGAATTCGCGAGCAACGAAGAACGGGCCCTTAGCTCAGTTGGCTAGAGCGCCACATTTGCAATGTGGAGGTCAAGGGTTCGAGCCCCTTAGGGTCCACATTGTCCGCTCGATGGTCAAGGTTGTTGTTTATTAGACTTTGGATCTTCTCCATAAGGGAACTTCTAGAGGCTAATAACGAGCAACTTTGCTCGATTTTGTCTGAGGGAAACCAAAGACGAGATAGTTCTTTAATAAGTGAAGAAGTAAGTTTACTCTATCTCAATGGAGTAAACTTTTTAACTGTTATTCAACAATAGCTGAGTAACAAAACTTTAATGACTTTTATTTGTAAATTAATGCAAGTGGTGGATGCCTTGGCTTGTTTGACCGAAGAAGGACGCCTAAGGTGCGAAAGTCGTCGGGGAGCTCCTAAAAAGCTACGATCCGGCGGTGTCCGAATGGGGTAACCCTGTCTCATAACTGAGATAGCTCGCTTCTTTTAGAAGCGGGAGGTAACGCGTTGAACTGAAATATCTAAGTAAACGCAGGAAAAGAAATCAACGAGATTCCCTGAGTAAGCGACGAGCGAAAAGGGAAAAGCCTAAACCGGATTTATCCGGGGTTGTAGGACTCCAATACTGTATTGTCAAAAGTTAGAAGAACACCGTGGAATAGGTGGCCAAAGAACGTGACAGCCGTGTATTCGAAAACTCGCGACAACAGAGGATGTTCCTAAGTAGATTGAGAGACGGCAAACTCTCTTTTGAATCTGGGGTGACCACACTCCAAGGCTAAATATCAAACAAGACCGATAGTGAACGAGTACCGTGAGGGAAAGGTGAAAAGAAGGGC